>CP071065.1:6202500-6472500 GCA_017164015.1 Nostoc sp. UHCC 0702 | reverse complement strand
GACTTAACCCAACATCTCACGACACGAGCTGACGACAGCCATGCACCACCTGTGTTCGCGCTCCCGAAGGCACTTGAAGCTTTCACCTCAATTCGCGACATGTCAAGTCTTGGTAAGGTTCTTCGCGTTGCATCGAATTAAACCACATACTCCACCGCTTGTGCGGGCCCCCGTCAATTCCTTTGAGTTTCACACTTGCGTGCGTACTCCCCAGGCGGGATACTTAACGCGTTAGCTACGGCACGGCTCGGGTCGATACAAGCCACGCCTAGTATCCATCGTTTACGGCTAGGACTACTGGGGTATCTAATCCCATTCGCTCCCCTAGCTTTCGTCCCTCAGTGTCAGTTGCGGCCTAGCAGAGCGCTTTCGCCACCGGTGTTCTTCCTGATATCTACGCATTTCACCGCTACACCAGGAATTCCCTCTGCCCCGAACGCACTCTAGTCATGTAGTTTCCACTGCCTGTATCTAGTTGAGCTAGACGCTTTGACAGCAGACTTACATCACCACCTGCGGACGCTTTACGCCCAATCATTCCGGATAACGCTTGCATCCTCCGTATTACCGCGGCTGCTGGCACGGAGTTAGCCGATGCTGATTCCTCAGGTACCGTCATTGTGTTCTTCCCTGAGAAAAGAGGTTTACAACCCAAGAGCCTTCCTCCCTCACGCGGTATTGCTCCGTCAGGCTTTCGCCCATTGCGGAAAATTCCCCACTGCTGCCTCCCGTAGGAGTCTGGGCCGTGTCTCAGTCCCAGTGTGGCTGATCATCCTCTCAGACCAGCTACTGATCGTCGCCTAGGTGCGCTTTTACCACACCTACTAGCTAATCAGACGCGAGCTCATCTTCAGGCAATAAATCTTTTACCCCTTGGGGCACATCCGGTATTAGCCACCGTTTCCAGTGGTTGTCCCCGACCTGAAGCTAGATTCTCACGCGTTACTCACCCGTCCGCCACTGTGTCCGAAGACACCGTTCGACTTGCATGTGTTAAGCATACCGCCAGCGTTCATCCTGAGCCAGGATCAAACTCTCCGTTTTGAAGTGTTTGCTTTATAGCTCTATCTTGACTGTAATATTTATCCACCTCAGCCTGGTGCTTGAATTTACTTGACGCAGGCTACTTGTGGTATAATCGCTTTCAAACTATAATATTTTCATGGTTCGGTTACCTCCCGGATTGCACTCTCGTGCGCTCTGTGTTCGGCACTTATCCAATATAACTAACCCTCCCAACTCTGTCAACTCTTTTTCCTCTTTTTTGGAAAAATTATTTTCTCGTCCGCTAAAACTCCCCACAGCGCTGGGTTGTGAGCAACAATGGTGTATGCTCATTGCTGAATATGGAGGTATTGGCGTGATTTTTCAGTCGGTTATAGCTACGCTGCATGAATTTTGGGGCGATCGCGGTTGTCTCATTGCCCAGCCCTATGACATCGAAAAGGGAGCAGGCACCAAAAATCCCCATACATTTTTAAGAGCATTGGGGCCGGAACCCTGGGCTGTCGCCTACGTTGAACCGTGCCGTCGTCCAACAGATGGACGCTACGGCGAAAACCCCAATCGCTTCCAACACTATTATCAGTACCAAGTTCTGATTAAGCCGTCACCAGATAATATTCAAGAAATTTATCTCGATTCTTTAAGGGCTTTAGGCATTCGCCCAGAAGACCACGATATCCGGTTTGTGGAAGATAACTGGGAAGATGCGACGGTGGGAGCTTGGGGTACTGGCTGGGAAGTATGGTTGGATGGAATGGAGATTACTCAATTCACCTACTTCCAACAGTGTGGAGGAATCGATTGCCGTCCGGTGTCGATTGAAATTACATACGGGTTAGAGCGGCTAACTATGTATCTCCAGCAAGTGGAAGCGTTTACAAAGATTCAGTGGACAGAGAAGATTACTTATGGAGATGTCTTCCTGCAAAATGAGATTGAGCAGAGTACCTACAACTTTGAAGCGTCGAATCCTGAGTTGCTGCTGACACTATTTAATTTGTATGAGCAGGAAGCTACCCAATTGACAGAGCGCGGATTAGTCTTACCTAGCTTAGATTATGTAATGAAGTGTTCACACACATTTAATTTGCTTGATGCAAGAGGTGTAATTTCGGTTACAGAAAGAACTCGTTACATTGCTAGGATTCGTCATTTGGCACGCAAGATTGCTCATTTGTATGTTGAGCAAAGGGAAAAGTTAGGTTTTCCACTCCTGAAAAAACCTGTTTTACAACCTTCTGTACTCTAATCTATTTCACAGCCTGTTGTGGTGCAACCTGTTTCAACTTTAAAAGTTAAATTTCGTCATTACTATATTCTTGATTGGCTGTTTTTGATTCCCGTTGCCTCTTATTTTATTTGGGTAATACTGTCACTGTTTTAGTAATGGCAGCTACAAAATATACAGGCGAAATTTTGTGATTTAATCTAAATAGCTGAAAAAAGGCTAGATAGATATTTTTTTCTCACGCAGAGGAGCCAGTGCGTTGCGCGGGTTCCCCGCGTTGAAGCAACTGGCGTCGCGCAGAGGAGTGTAAGCTCGGAATTTTTCACAAAACTTAATCGATTTAATGAACCACAAAGATACAGAGAACGCAAAGCAATGAAGTTGAAAAAAGTTAAGGTGTGTGAGATATATGGTTAATGTTAGTGAACTTCTAGAACCGATCGCAGCTTGGTTTCGTTCTCTGGGAATCCCTGAGCCGATTGTACATTGGGGACATCCGGCGATGATGGCGATCGTTATTTTTGTTGTAGGTAGTTTTGTAGGAGTGGCTGGTTGGCGAGGAAAACTGCTTGAGGGTAAAGATAAAGATGCTGCCGTTAAAAGTCGGATTGCTCATCGACTATTAGCACCGTGGCTGTTTTTATTCCTGGCAGGTGGTTACACTGGTGGGGTGTTGTCCTTAGTAATGCAGCGTCAACCAATCTTTGAAAGTCCCCATTTTTGGACTGGTTCGCTAGTGCTGATACTGTTATTCATCAATGGTGCAATTTCTCTAAGTGGATTTGCTGGCAATAAACCAGGGTTACGTGCAGTACATGCTTATTTGGGAAGCGTAGCACTTGGGATTCTGTTTCTCCACGCCGCGCTGGGATTGAAGTTGGGCATCTCTTTATGATGCTGTCATATCTTTATATTAAATAGCGTAAAGCTACACAAACAAAGCCTGCGGACGCGGGCTTTGTTTGTATAAACTCTATGAACTATACTTCACCACAAGCATCAAAATTTTTCTTGACTGCTACCTTGGGTATTCTTAACTCAGCTGCAAATTATCTTTGCCAGATGCTTTTACCAGAAGTTTTATGATTCAAACCAGTGGTGTAATTATTTGTCTTGGCTACATTCTAGGGTTACTGTTTACAGCAGTTCCTTGGGGTGGGGTGTGGATTTTAATTTTGGGGATAGTGGGAGGTGTTCTGTTTAGAAGACGCTATCCCAAAGCACGGCAACTTCCACCGAAACCACCAGAAAAGACTGGCAAGAAAACCAAGACAATACCTAATACCAAGCAAACTATTTTACATCCAAGAGTATGGGTAGCTGCTGGTTTGGTGGGTTTGCTGGCAACTGTATATTTTCAATGGCGGGTGCCGCAACCAGGGGCAAAAGACATCAGTACATTCGTTCCCCCAGAAAATAACAATATTCAAGAACAATTGGTAATTGTTCGCGGTGAAGTGGTGAGTAATCCCCGCTTGACTCGCAGCCAGCGGGGGCAATTTTGGTTAGAAGCAACTCAGCTCGATGAGGTAAAAAATGATAAAGGCCCGGCAGATATTCCCAAAGGTGTAACTGGAAAATTATACGTAACAGTACCTATACTTCAGGCTACTGGCTTATACCCTGGTCAACAAATCGCCATAACTGGAATTTTGTACAAGCCAAAGGCTGCATCCAACCCTGGTGCTTTTGACTTTCAGAAGTTTCTCAAACAAGAAGGAGCATTTGCTGGTTTAAGCGGACGGCAGATCAATATTCTGGATACAGATGAAAAACGTCAATGGGGATGGTGGCAAATTCGCGAGAGAATTGTGCGATCGCAAGTTCGTTGGTTGGGTATTCCAGAAGGGCCGCTTGTCAGTGCGATGGTTTTGGGTAGCAAAGCGGTTGATTTACCCTATGATATCCGCGATTTATTTGTACAAGCAGGATTAGCTCATGCTTTGGCAGCTTCAGGGTTTCAAACTTCTTTGATTTTAGGTGTGATCTTACAGTTGACAAAGCGGACAAAAAAAGCAACACAATTTACTCTTGGCTTGTTAGCTTTAATGATATTTCTGAGTTTAACAGGTTTCCAGCCTGCGGTTCTCAGAGCCGTAATTATGGGTTTTGCAGCATTAATTGGTCTGTTATTAAATCGGAAAGTCCAACAATTTGGCTCATTGCTATTAGCAGCTACTTTATTATTATTATTTAATCCTTTATGGATTTGGGATTTAGGTTTTCAATTGAGCTTTTTAGCAACTTTGGGCTTAATTGTCACTGTTTCACCAATTGTTCAAAGTTTAGCATGGTTACCAACTACGATCGCGTCTTTGATTGCTGTTCCCCTTGCTGCCACAATTTGGACTTTACCCGTACAACTTTTCGTTTTTGGAGTTGTGCCTGCTTACAGTTTGTCATTGAATATTATTACCACCCCTTTAATTTCAATTATTAGTATCGGTGGTATTATTAGTGCTATAGCAGCATTAATTTGGCCTGCGGCAGGAACTGCTTTAGCTGGGGTGTTGCATTACCCTACTGATTGGCTAATTCAGTTAGTTGAATTTTTTAGAAATTTGCCGGGTAATTCTGTGGCTTTTGGCAGTATATCCACTTGGCAATTCTTAGCAATTTATACAATAATTATATTGACTTGGCTGGTGGATTGGTGGAAAAAACGCTGGTGGTTTGCGAGTTTAATTGCTTTTGGTATTGTACTCGTTCCAGCTTGGCATTCTGCAAACACATTATTGAAGATCACCTTATTAGAAACAGGTACAGAACCAGTTATAGTTGTTCAAGACCGAGGAAAAGTTACTTTGATTAATAGTGGAGATGAAGGTACAGGACGCTACACAATTGTACCATTTTTACAACAGCAAGGTGTCAATCAAATCGACGCAGCGATCGCTAGTGATTTCCAAACGAAAGAAACTGATGCTTGGTTAGAAATACTACAACATTTACCGATTAAAAATTTTTACACTTATTCAGCTAAAGCTGAAGATAGTATTGCTGACCAAGCAATTCAACAGATATTACAAAAACAGCAAGGAATCTATCAGCCTTCACTAATTGGTCAAACTGTAAATACTGGTTCAACATTTGTACAATTAGTTAACGACCAGCCTATTTTACAGCTGCAAATTTTAGGTCAAAGTTGGTTAATAGTGGGAAATGTCAAACCGCAAGAAGTGTTAAAGCTAGTTCAAACAGGAGGTTGGCCTAGCCCACAGGTATTGTGGTGTAATCCTGAGTCTTTGCAAGATTTAGTTATAGCACTAAAACCACAGGTAGCGATCGCTTCGTCTAACAACCTTGATGCTAAAACTTTGTCTGAACTAAGTAAAAGTCAAACAAAACTATTTTTTACAGGGCGAGATGGGGCTATTCAATGGACACCCAACAGTGAATTTGAGGCTTTTATCCAAGCAACGGAAAATAAATCTTCTGTGTTGTAAATAGGGAATGAGGCATGGGGGATTGAAAGAGAGATTTTTATGGTTTCCCAATAACTCACAAAGCTGATTCAGCCAAAGCGACAGCACCCCATAGTGGTGCTTCATCTCCTAATGCTGCGGCAACAATTTCAAAACTAACTTCTGGCAAAGCTGTTTCTCGTGATACTTTTCGCAGTACTTGCCAGAAAATTTCACCTGCTTTAGTTACACCACCACCTAATACAAAGCGTTGTGGGTTCATCAAATTCGCCACATTACCAATACCTACACCTAGCGCCCAAGCAGCCCCAGACAAAACTTCCTTAGCCACATCATCACCATCTGCCGCAGCTTGACTTACCAACTGCCCCGTTAGCAACTGTAAATTATCCCCCACTAAACCCCTGAGTACCTCTCCCCCTCTGTGTCCTCCAGATTTGTTTTCCAAAATTTCCCTGACATTTTGTGCCATATAAGGCCCCGATGCCAAACGTTCCACACATCCCCGCTTGCCACACAAACATACCGGGCCATTGGGTTCTACAACCATATGTCCAATTTCGCCAGCCATTCCTGACGTACCTCGCCAAGGCTTGCCATTGAGTATCCAACCACCACCTACGCCAGTACTGACAGTAATGTAAAATAGGCTATCGCATCCTTGACCCGCACCAAAACGATATTCACCCAAAGCAGCAACATTGGCATCGTTATCTACACTAGCAGGAACACCAAACTCTACTTCTAACAAATCTTTGAGAGGAATATTTTCCCATCCAGCTACATGATGGGATAGTCGCACTGTCCCTGTAGCAGCGTCTACCGGGCCGCCAAAGCTGACACCAATTGCAGAGGGAGTTACTCCTTGTAGTAAAGAATAAATTAGCGATCGCATAATTTCTAGGTCAGTTTTAGCATCTGCAAATGCTTGTGAAAGACGACGTTCATAACGCAACCACTCCCTAGAACCAAGATGTGCGATACCTGCTGCCAATTTAGTCCCGCCAAAATCCAGTGCTAAGATTAATGTCATAGTTTTGAGCTAATAAACAGACATAAATAAAAAGTTTAATTTAATTAATTACCATTATTGATCACCGATTGCACAAATTTTTGTAACCGTTCATAATGGGAACCTTTCCAATAAATATGACCACAGTTTTGACAACGATGAAATTCATCAATTTGCAATTGGACAGTTTCTGGTAGTTGGTCAACAATAGATTCTTTTGGTATTACTTCTAATATTCCGTTGCAACGCAAACATCTTTGAAAAGGTGAAACTGCATTAAATAAACCGAATCGATGCAGCACTTCTACTATTTGCTGTTGTGGATTAGTATTTCTGACATAATAACCATAAATTACCAAACTACGCATCAGGAGACCTTTATCACGAGTCAAAAGTACTCGTGATTCTTTGTGTGAGATGATTGCTAATTCTTCATCTTCATAGTCATTGCGATATAAAGTATCAAAACCTAACAATCTTAAAGATGTCGCTAACTTTCCTAAATGAATATCTAAAACGAAGCGAATACTGCTCTGTGATTTGGGTCGGAGGTCTATTTTTGGTTTAATAACATCCCTAGCAGAAATTGGATAGATATTGATGTTGTCTTCATCTTGGACAATATAACCAAAATCTACATTTTCATTATTCACTTGGATAGAATCCACTTCTGTATGAGGCACACCCAAGGACTCAATCATATCCTTAATTGAAGCTCTTTCTGTAAAAGAATATGATATTTTAGTCTGTTTTTTTTGGCGTGGCAAAAAATCATTCAACTCTGCATCAAACTGAAAATAAGCAACAGCCATAATTGCACTTAAGTAGGTCAACTTTGAAAAACATAACATAGAGTCTTTGCGGTTACTTCGCTTCGCTTCGTTTCGCTCGTAATGACATTTTAGGTTTAATTAGGTTGAGCTACTTAGTTAGATAGTTAATAATCTAGATGTCTTAATATTCGGTCATTGGTGTCAAGTTCAGTCCAAACGCTAAACCCACAATCGTTTTACTACACCCCTTAATCCCTTCCCTAATCCCCAGAGGGGAAGATTTTGTCATCAGACAAAAGCGGGGTGGAGTTGGGAGAGCATAATTGCCAATTGAGTAGACTTGGTATAAGACCATCGCAAGGGTTTTATATTCAGTCGGTACTCACCACAGATGAGAGCAACAGAAGTGATACCAGACTATATGCAACAATTATTAATAATTGACAAGTTTTATCTATTATATAGAAAGTAGCAATACCTATTGCCACAAGCTCTGTTAGTGATTATATGCCTGTAAACTCTAATTTAGCTAGCATTTAGGGGGTAAATATATTAGCAAAAGTTATAAAAATTATCAAATACTTGCATTCCTTATTGGCTTCAGTTACAGTCAATGCATAGACCTCAATAACTCTAGAGCCGTCCTACAGTAGCTCAGATGAGGTCATAGGGTGAACACCAGATTTGCTGGGACTGGTGCATCATTGGTATAACTATGATCATTAACTGGTTTTTCTAATGAAACCAAGACATTGCAAATCTAGGGTGTGAAAACATTCATCCTGGAGCTAAGTGTACTTAATTCTCTTAGTTTATTGAGAATTATTTGCAGTATTTTGGCAAAAGATATTATTCTAGTTATAGAGGTGTATCCCCAAAATTGCCTAACTCCATTTTAGAGATTTGCTTAAACAGAAAGACATTGATTGAAAATGATGTTATAAAATTGCTACCTTGTTTTAACCACTAAATCCCAGATTGTTCTTTTTTATCTTTCTGAGCCAAAGAGATTGTAAGCAAGGACACAATTTCATTGAATTATACCCTTTGCCCATAAGATAAACCTAATAAGTACGAGCAATGAATACCTTTTTCTGTTCTGACCATGCAAGACAGCTAGGAGAAGATCTTATTGGTAGTGCGACTAATTACCAAACTTATATTTTAGTGGAGTGTCCTCCACCTTGGACATCAGAAGCTTTTAACTCCAAATGGGTGCCAAAAAATTTACAGATTTTGGTAGAAGAGGTACAGCGTGCTAGACTGCCGATCAGGTTTCTGTTAATTGCTAATGATTTATCACACAAGGTAGAGCATACAACTTTGTTGATTTATCACAGACTTGAGGGACTCAGCCAGGGGTATTGTAAATACGAATTCAAACTGCCAAATATTGAACAAGCAGCATCAACAGTGAAAAAATGGTTATCGGGTAAAATCTCTGGATATGAAATAGAAACAAGTGTAACAAGAGATATTTTAGTTTGTACACATGGTAGCCATGATCAGTGCTGTGCTAGATATGGTAATCCTTTTTATTTCTATGCTAACGCTACTATTTTTAATTTATATCTGGACAATATTCGTATTTGGAAATCTAGCCACTTTGGTGGGCATCGATTTGCACCAACAGCAATAGATTTGCCAGAAGGAAGATATTATGGTGTTCTAGATCAAGACTCGTTGCGATCGATTTTGACCCGCAGTGGTGACATTCAATGCCTAAATAAAGTTTATAGAGGCTGGGGAATTCTGCCGGCTGCTATGCAAATTTTAGAAAAAGAACTAATTCTGCAACATGGATGGGATTGGTTTAGTTATAAAGTGGTAGGCAAAATTATCGAACAAAGTTTAGACAACAATACCATTTTGGGAGAATTAACTTTTGAACAAAGTTCTGGTTCTCAATACACTTACCAGGCTAAAGTTGTCAAAGATGAAACAAAAACATTACAAGTTAAAAGTTCTTGTAATGCTACTAAAAATTTAGTTTATGTGAAATATACTGTAGAGAATCTCTGGCTAGCTTCTGAAAAAGTTATATTACCAGTTATTTAACAGAACTATCAATTTGAGTTGTACGTTCAACAGGATAGGGAGATGTAGTAGTGATATCTGGAGTTTTACGAATTTCTTGGAGTTGGCTATCCAATACAGGAGTAAAATTAAGCTTGAGGACTGAGGTATTGCTCTCGCCAGGAGCTGCCATACTAAACTGAATATCCTTATCGTACCAATTCTCGATGAAGTTGCACTAAATTAAGAGAGGGATAACATTTTTTTTATTTATTATGTGTGGTGAACACTCCCCACATGATGAAAACTGTAAATCCTACATAGGCTAGTACAGTTAGCCATTCTTGCCACCTACCAAATGCATCATTGTTCATGATCAAAATGCTTCAGATAAACATACTTAACTATTATTTCTTCTAAATCTATTGCAAAATTGCAAATATCGGTTCCTCTAAAAATTTTTCTAGTTTTCCGGAATTGGCAAAGCTCCTGTGGTATTACCTAACAGTACAGCAATTTATACAGAACTTCTATCATTAGCCTTTGGGGAATATATCCCTACTATTTTCAGCAAAAGCCCAGTCGTTATGGCTGGGCTTTTGTTTGCTTGCGATCGCTCTTGAATAACTTTAGTCGTAGTCAACAGTATACTCACATTTTTGAGTAGATTAGCAATAGGCTATCTTGAGGGCAATTATGACTTCTGTGAGAGGGTCAGTTGAAGATTTGATACTAGTTGCTGGTGCTACTGGTGGAGTAGGGCAGCTTGTAGTAGGAAAGCTGCTAGAGAAGAGTTTGAGAGTTCGCATCCTGACACGCAATGCAGCAAAAGCTACACAGATGTTTAATAACAGAGTGGAAGTTGCTGTTGGTGATACGCGCGAACTGAGTACACTTTCAGCAGTGATGCAGGACGTAACACATATCATATGTTGTACTGGGACTACCGCCTTTCCTTCTGGTAGATGGGAATTTGATCCCAATCTGAATTTGATTGAATGGGGGCTTATTTTTCTGAACCCCACAGATAGAGAGGCAAAAGCAAAGAATACTCCAGCAAAGGTTGATGCACAAGGCACTAGCAACTTAGTACTAGCAGCACCTCGCAATCTCAAACGGTTCATTTTTGTGTCTTCCTGTGGAGTTCTCCGCAAGGATAAGTTTCCTTTTAGTGTTCTGAATGCGTTTGGTGTGCTTGATGCCAAACAGAAGGGTGAAGAAGCCATTGTTAATTCGGGATTGCCCTACACCATTATTCGCCCAGGACGCTTGATTGATGGCCCCTATACTTCATACGACCTCAACACCCTGCTGAGAGCAAAAACAGAAGGTAAGCTGGCTGTTGTAGTGGGCACAGGTGATACTCTTTTGGGTGATACCAGCCGCATTGACGTGGCCGCAGCTTGTGTAGAATCTATTTTTCACCCATCAACTGAAAACCGAGTTTTTGAACTGGTAAACCAGGGAACAAGACCACCTGTAATTGACTGGGAGGCGCTTTTTTCTGAGCTAGTGCAGCAGTGATTATATATTGGAGATCGTCTTGACTCTCACCGGGCTAAAGCCACGGTGATTCAAACTGTTGTTCCGAGCAAGGCTAAAGCCATTACTCTCCACAGTTATCTTTCAAGGGGTGACCTTGTAGGACAGTCAAACGTCCCCTACCGTACCTGGCTAAACTAACGTGGTTTAGCTGTGACGTTACTTAGTTTTATTTGTAGTTTCCCTTTCAGAGTCCACATATTTCACAAGTTAAGACGCTCCCAATCCTGCTATTGTTTGCCAGTGGTATAGGCGACGATGATCACGGCTGACTTACTGTGCGGGAGTTCCACCCCTACTAGGATTGTTCAATGCGCTGCGGTTGTTCCTACTCGTGTTAAAACTAAAACAATTTTAGCACACACTGGTAGCTTTTAAGCTACCAAATAGTTTTCATCCCTGGACTGAAGTCACAGGGTTTTCAACATATCCCTTATAATCTGTGGTGCTTTTTTAATACTCAGGAATTGATGGATCAACTTCTCTACTCCAAGCGGTGATTCCACCTTTGACGTTTGTCCCGACAATGCCGGCTTGTTTGAGGATGCCGAGGGCTTTAGCAGACCGCCCGCCCATCTTACAATGAGCAATCAATCGATGACCATTGAGTATTTCTTTCACCTTGGTCACGCCATCACCATTTTCAATATCGGGTAGCGGCACCAATACGGAACCAGGAATTTTAGCAATCTCGTACTCATTAGGGTTACGGACATCTAGCAACACAAAATCCTTCACGCCACTATCCAACAATTCCTTCAACTCCTTGACAGTCATTTCTGCAATTTCCATCTGCTGTTTGGCCTCCTCTGCCTTAGCTTGTGGGATTCCGCAGAATTGTTCGTAGTCTATCAGCTTTTCAATCACTGGGCGAATGGGGTTGGGACGCAGTTTCAACTCCCGGAATTTCATTTCCAAGGCGTTGTATAGCAGCAGCCGTCCACTCAGGGTGTTACCCTGTCTGATAATGATTTTGACCGTTTCTGTTGCTTGGATGAGTCCAATAATTCCTGGCAAAATTCCCAATACCCCACCTTCGGCACAGGAGGGAACCATTCCGGGTGGTGGTGGTTCTGGGTACAAATCACGATAGTTAGGCCCGCCTTCGTAGTTAAATACAGTCGCTTGCCCTTCAAACCGGAAAATGGAACCGTAGACATTGGGCTTGTCTAGTAACACACAAGCGTCGTTGACTAGATAGCGTGTGGGGAAGTTATCAGTACCATCGACGACGATATCGTAAGGCTTAATTATATCCAAGGCATTTTCGGAACTCAAGCGAGTCTCGTAGAGATCAACCTGACAATAGGGGTTAATCTCGTGAATGCGGTTTTTTGCTGATTCAATCTTGGGTTTACCTACCCAGGATGTACCGTGAATGACTTGGCGTTGCAGGTTGGAAGTATCAACAATATCGAAATCAACAATACCGATACGTCCGATACCTGCTGCTGCGAGATATAAAAGTAGTGGCGAACCGAGTCCACCTGTACCGATACAGAGTACACTGGCAGCTTTGAGGCGTTTTTGCCCTTCCAGCGCAACTTCTGGCAATATCAGGTGGCGGGAGTAGCGTTCGTAATCGTCTTTTGTCAGCTGGATTTCATCCAGATTGGGATTGAGCGACATCTTATGTACCAACAGTTTCAAGGTTTAATGTGGTATTTCTAGTATTTAAGATAGTAATTTAAAATTTGATAGCATTCTAGTATACTTCTTTTAGCTGTTTTTGGCTAGTGATATTCTAGTGTCAGTAGACCAAAAACTGGTGCCAAAGCTACCCTTACCTTTTTTGCTTATCTTAAAATTCTTCACAAGGATTGGAAAAAGTATCAATATTGTTTTTTTGGATAATCTGATTTTGAGGCATTGATCACAGAGCGATGCCTTCTCCTGTCGGAGATGCTGCTCGTAGCTTGCTTCGCCGTAGGGGTACGGCAATGTCTTCTGCTTACAAGATGCTTCTGCGAACGATGATCGCAGAAGTTTTCGGTATACTGTCAGTACTCACCCTGAGAAAGAGCCTATGCAGTTTGATGCTCTTTAGCGTATCTTCACGAACTAGCCATGATTATTTATTATAAATATAAATTTAATAGTAGACTTCATCGTAATATATAATGAAATCATGTGGTAATTACTTAAGTGTATTAACTTACACTGTACTTAAATAGGTTAAATATTGTTGTCTCAAAAAACACAAGGATTCCTGATGTATTAAGCCACTGTGTAAATAACCTTCCTGTGGGTTCTGCTTTCGCTATGGGCGAAATAAAATCAAACGGGCTGGTATGAGGAAACGAGCATCAACACCAGGGTTTAAGTAGGCACATCCTCAAGCCCAAAGACCATAAGATATGTAACCAAATTTATAAATAGCATTGAGTGTCAATTTCTCAAGTAAGTTTGACCTTATTTATTATTTGGCAATGAAAAATTTTGTAATCAAGTACAGGTATCTTGAATATGGCAAATGCAAGTTGTTCTTTGTGGATTTTTGTAGCACGTCCAGATACATCTTTCATTTTACAGACCATTCCTCATCTAGTGAAAATGAATAACTTCCCCTTTGAGGAAAGGGTTTTAGCACTTGATACAGTTCGACTTACAGGAGACAAAGTAAATCGTCCTTCAATTGGTACGATGGAGAAACTGCGCGAGTGTACAGACAAATTACTGCGAGCCGGTGTTGTTGATCGTGTAGTGGAGATGAATTACGATGCAAGCTATCACAATCAAATGTACCGAAAACATTTCGGTAGAACAATTCCCTTTACGCATAATTATAAAGGGTATCCCATTTTAGGCACTATTTTTAGTATCGAAGAATGTAAAAGTGACTATATGTTGCACTTCGATAGCGATATGCTGATGTATCAACATCCCAATTTTAATTGGATTGAAGAAGGCATTAAGTCAATGCAACAAAATTCGCAGATAATGTTTATCAGACCAATGGCTGGGCCTCCGAAAAATCAACAAAAATCAGAACCAATTGAAATTTTGAAAAATTTTGGCAGCCGAGTTTATTTAATAGACCGCAAACGCTTTGATAAGTTACTTCCTTTACCAATTCTTTGGCATTCATATCGGAGAAAATGGGTCAATAATTTACCTAATGAATTAAAGCTTTATTTCAGTAAGTTCACGGGTAAAGGCAAGTTAGACTCATGGGAAGTCATGGTAACGCAAAAACTAAAGCAAACCGATTATTATCGAGCTAACTTGACTAATCCTCATGCTTGGACACTACATCCTAAAGACAGAAGTCCAGCTTTTATTGAAGCCTTACCCGAAATTATTGCTAGAATTGAAGCAGGAGATTTTCCGCCACAACAAGCAGGTGATTACGATTTAATTCCCGAAGCTTGGTATTCTCAGGAAAGTAAAATGGCAGATAAACTATTTGCCTAAATAAACGTGAGTTCGATAGGTTGAAAAAAGCGCCAAAAAATATGAGACTCGAATAAAGAGAAGGAAGAAATGCTTGAGCGAACTTTATAGCGTTTCCTAAGCAACTGAGGTATACCAAAAGCTTTTTTACCCAGGTTAGTAGCTTTGAAAACGTACCTAACAAGATCAGGAACCGCTATTTTGGAACAAAAATGTTATAAATAACTTCTCGAAATCCACGTTAAGTTCTGGTTAGATATTAAATTATGTATTGAATCGTCTCTGGTTGGAACTGATGATTATTATTAAGACTCCAGCTTTTGAGTTCAGCAGCTTTAGCATTTTGAACGGAAACTATTATATACGAGTATTCTTGCCAAGCGTATAAGCGATCGCATTCCGAAGGTACAGCCGGATGATCGGGATGAGAGTGATAGATACCGATGATGTTCAGTGAGGAATCGCGTGCTTTTCTTTGTACTTGTATCATGACTTCGGGCGCGATCGCATATCGCCGTCTTTCATCATTGACTGTGTTTTCACCTGTGAAATTAGCCGCTTCTGTACTCCAGGCATTTGCTGTTGGTATGATTTCTACCACAGTTTTACCAACACTTGCCAGATAACCCAAGATTATACCGCAGCATTCATCTGGGTATGTACTTTCAGCATGAGTGCGGATAGTTTGCAAGTGTTCTGAAAGGAGTTTGATAATTGCGTTATTCATGAGAAGTTAAAGTTAAAAACTTTGCTACCAATTAAAAACACGAATATTGTTAAAGTTAATCACATCAAGACCAACACTTTGCAAGTAATTTGCTAGCTTCAAATCGTCAGTTAGTACTAGATACTTCTCTCTAGCTAAAGTTAGTATTCCGCAGTCAGTTAGTCCATATTTCACAAATTTATCAACAGTTACAGCGTCTAGACTCTTGATGTACTGTTCATTCAAACGAGTAGCATTTTGAGCAAATTGAGCAAATATTACAAAACACTGCGATCGTTCAGGTTCACCTAGCTGATTAGCAAGGCTATTGACTTCTGTCAGAATATTTGGAGTTGTTATGATTTTTTGGAATTTTGCAATCAATTTTAACAAAAGTTCATAGTCTTCTGGTATAAATTGCTCAGTTCGATTAAAGCGAGTGATTCGTTCTAGATTGACACTGCCAACGAGAAATAGAAGTAAGATATTTGTATCAATTAAAATTCCCTTTTGGTGGTAACGACGAATTAGGGAATTAATTACATCTTTCATACTTCTCTAATTTTCATTGCCTCAACTTCGCCAGTTTGCGAGTTGACTTTAAAGATTTTGTATTCCCGTTTAGAAGTTAGTATAGGTAGTTCTAAATCCAAAGCTTTGTTATTTTTGTTTTTTTTATTAGGAATGTCAAAGCCTAGTGTGATCAACCAAAAGCGCCTATCTTCCGATAACTCAACTTCCTCAAGCCTTAAATCATTTAATGGATTACCCATTACTTCTTGTAATCCTTTTATATATTGATATGCAGCACTCACTGCTGTTTTCAAGTCAATCATTGGCTTAACTAATTTATAATCTTTGATGACTCCACTTAATATTTAATTATAGTAATTTATTGCTTAGTTTCTTAAGAGAGGGAAATTTTGTGTAAAAACTCTCTAACTTCTTTGGGTTCGCGGAGGATAATCACTTGCTGGTTTGGTGCAAGTTGACTAAGTTTATTGAGAATCTTAGGACGGCGAGTAATAGGGTATGTCCAAACAAATTTGAGAAATTCCCATGTTAATCTTTCTGGACAACCTGAAGCCATATCAGGTCTGGATTGTCCCGCATATTGCCAACTTCGCTTAATTACTCGCCACAGACACAACAAGCGCTTTAAATCTAAAAAAATCACTGTATCTGCGATCGCTAAACGAATATCTAGCGTACCACTGTAGTTGCCATCCATAATCCACGATTCCCGCAAAGTTAAATCTTCAATGATGCTTTGCCATTCAGGTTTTGGAGTCTCAACCCAGCCAGGATTCCAGTATAAAGTGTCTAAATGAATCACTTCTAAACCTAACATACTTCCCAGTTCACGGGCTAAAGTAGATTTACCAGCACCTCCAGAACCAATAATCATAATTTTTTTCACTTCAATTTCGCACCTACTCAATTACCCTTCAAGAAGCCGCTTTGCGTCTACACTGTGTTGCACTTGTAATGAAAGATTATGTCTAATTAGTTTGAGCTAGTTAGCAAGTCGAAAAACTCTAGTTAAATAGATTCTCAACTATAGCTAATTGCAATTAATTAAGATACATCGTAGAAGCAATTTATGAATTGCTTCTGGAATTACGCCGTAACTGACTCAGATGATAATCGCAGTGATAAAGGTTTTCGTCATGGGCAACTAGTTCACCCGATTGGGTGAATGCGATCGCAGCGTCAAGAACTAACCTGAAAAGAGACGCAGTTTTTATGCTGTAAGCAATTCTGCTCGCAAAACAAAAACCGTCAAAATGGCTACGCTTGCTTTTATGATTATGCCAGTTCCTTGTGTGTCAAAGGTTGCTAGAGTGGATGAAACTGTAAAATCATTGCATCAGCTAGGTTTTCAACAAGAAACTATCACTGTGTTGGAAAGAATTGCTGCTAATTTGCCGGGGATGATTTTTCAAGTTTTGCAACAACAAGATGGTTCCCGGTTTGTTTTGTATGTTAGTTCTGGCTGTCGAGATTTGTACGGTTTAGAACCAGAAGTTATACAAGCAGACCCGGAGGTACTACACAAACTTATTCATCCCCAAGATAGAACAGCCTTTACAGAATCTATTGCTGTTGCTGCTGCCACTCTTGCACCTTGGTGTTGGCAAGGTCGCATCATCACGCCTAGTGGTCTCAAGTGGATTCAAGCTACTTCCCAACTAGAACCACAAGCTAACGGCGATATTCTCTGGGATGGTTTGGTGATAGATATTACAGACCGTAAACAAACAGAAGCACAATTGCAAGAAAGTGAAGCACGATATCAAGCAATTTTGCAGGCTATCCCCGATTTGATGTTTCGGATTAGCCGTGATGGCGAGTATCTCGACTTGAAAGATGAAGGAGCAAATGTCACTCTCAACAGAGAAGAAATAGTTGGTAGAAACATGTGGGATCTTTTGCCCCATGATGTTGCTGCTATTAGCCAAGAAGCGATCGCTAAAACTTTGGATTCTGGAACTTTGCAAACTTGTGAATATCAACTGCCAACGCCTTTGGGAATACGAGATTATGAAGCGCGGTTGGTAGTGAGTGCTACTGATGAAGTGTTAGCTATTGTCCGGGATATCACACAGCGTAAACAAGCAGAAGTCTCTTTGCGAAATCTGGCTCAAAAATATTCTAAAGCTTTTAGTTGTAGTCCCGATCCAATTACCATCAGCACACTTGCAGAAGGACGCTTCGTAGAAGTTAACGACAGTTTTGTCAAACTCTCAGGTTATCAGCCAGATGAAGCAATTGGTCGTACAGCTGTTGAATTAAATCTTTGGATGGATGAACACGATGCCTGCGGCAAGGGCTTCACCCAACGCACCAAATTACTACAAGAGTTCCAGACAAACAAAGTTGTTCGTAATTTAGAAATTACATATCGCAGAAAGTGTGGCAAGGTAATTACAGCCTTGCTTTCAGCGGAAGTCATTGATTTAGATGGTATCCCGTGCATCTTAGCAGTCCATCATGACATTACACAGTACAAGGAAGCAGAAGCCCAATTACGCTTGTCAGGACAACGCGATCGCTTGTTAACAGAAACTTTGGTGCGAATTCGGTCTTCGCTCAACTTAGAAAAAATTCTCCGAACCACCGTCACAGAAGTCCGGCAATTTTTGCAAGTAGACCGGGTTTTTATTGGTCTTAAAGATCCCCAACTCAAAGCTAAAACTGTCGTCGAATCAGTAGATCCCAATTATCCATCAGTCTCAAATTGGCACAGTGATGATCAAACTTGTCTCCAAGAATTGAAAAATCTACTAACCACTAATCGGGTGCGTGTGGTTGAAGATATCTCACAAATAGAAGTATCTCCCACAGTGCTAGCACACTATCAACAATTTCACACCAAGGCTGCCTTAGCTGTACCAATTATGCTAGGCGACCAATTGTTTGGTGCTTTGATTGCTAATCAATGTTCCGGCCCTCGTCATTGGCAGCCAATAGAAATTGATTTACTACAGCAGTTGTCTGAGCAACTGGCAATAGCCATTCAGCAAGTGCAACTCTACCAAGAACTAGCGCAACTCAACAGCAATTTAGAACGCCAAGTACAAGAACGTACCACTCAGTTACAGCAGAAAATGCAAGAACTAGAAGAAACCCAACGAGTCAAAGACGTGGTTTTGCACACAGTTGCTCACGATTTACGGACTTGCGTCATGGGTAACTTGATGGTACTACAGAATTTGATCAAAAGTCAGGGAGTAGGGGAGCAGGGGAACTCGGGGCCCCCACGACCGCAGGAAGTGGGGATTAGGGGCAACAGCGGAGCAAAGGAAGTAATATCAACATCCCCCTCATCCCCCTCATCTCCCTCATCCCCCTCATCCCCCTCATCCCCCCATTCCCCAATTCCAGTATCTTGCTCTATTATTGAGCGCATGATTCAAGGCAACGATCGCCAGATGAGAATGATTGACTCATTACTAGAAATTCATTCTTGCAAAGAACAAGGAGTTGTCCTTCATCGGGATTTGGTCAGATTTAGCACGCTGTTACAGGCAATTATCCAAGACTTGCAGCCAATGCTAAATCAAAATCAAGCGAATTTGACAAACTTGCTTTCAGAAGATTTACCTTTAGTACTGGCAGATACAACTCGGTTGCAGAGAGTTTTAGTCAACTTGTTTACTTATAGCTTGCAACACAATCCACCAGGATTAAATTTTACCCTGAAAGCTACAGTTGAAAGTGGAATGATTCGTACTTGCATTCAAGATAATGGTGTAGCAGTCAGTAAGCAAGAGTGCGATCGCCTGTTTGATTTGCATGTACGCCATCCTCAAGCCACCTGTTCCACAGACACTGGTTTAAGGATGTATCTTTGTCGGCAAATTATTCAAGCTCACGGTGGTGAAATTGGTGTCATTAGTAACCGCAAGTGTGGGTTAACGTTTTGGTTTACTTTGCCTTTAGCAACTCAATCTTTATGACTTTTGTGTAGGGTGGGCACTGCTAATAGTTCGTTCAAAGCTTGATTTTGACGTTTTTGGCAGTGCCCATCGTAGGGTTAATTCAGAATCGTACAAGATATCAGCCTTTAAAAAGCCCATTTTTCGCTCCTGCAAAATATAAAAGAAACACTTTCTTCTCCCTATGTTTGTGTGGGTCAGGACTTACGCAACTGGCACGGCGGCGATCGCTATTTTATAGTACAAATGTATTTAGTTCTATTCCCAAAGCTTTGTATTCGCTTTTAAAATTGCTTGATTTTAGGACTTACGCAACTGGCACATTAAATAAAGTTTAGGGTTGTCAACAGTCCACAGTTAATAGTTAAAAATCAAGTTTGGACTATTGACTGTTGTGGCAGTCTGAAAAAAGAGTCACCTTTGATGTTTGGGTAAATTTGGGTAAGACGCTAATGGCTACTTTAGTGAAAGCTGTGCAAAACTTTTGTAGAAAAGCCTTTTCTGCACCAACCGTAGATGAAATCACTGCCATCTATCAAGCCTCGTTTGCAAATACCCAGTGGCTAGCTAATAGGCATCTTTTTTTTTGGCAAAGGTTGCATCTATGGTTATGGCTGGTAATGATCTGCTTGTCAACCTTTATTATGCGAAACATTTACGACTTTTTTTTCCCTTTAAAGGAAATGGAAGATCTGCCACAGGTAGTTAAAACTCAAGGACTGGCCATCAGTCTTGCAATGCTACTGAGTCTCATGATCTGTTTTGCCTTGCATAAAACTAAGTTCGGTCATCGTCATCCAGGGCTAATATTTTTGGCATCATCTTGGTCAATTAATTTGGCATCACAGTTATTTACAATCCTCAGAGGTACTGCTTTACCCGATACCCTTGCTTGGACGCTGCTATTCTTGAGTCAAGCTATCTTCATACCCGTTCGTTTGACTCTCCACTTAGTATCTCAGGTGAGCATCCTAATTTGCTATTTTATTGTCAACACAGCACTAGGGTTAAAAACACCTCTACCAGGATACTCAGAGTTACATAATGTCAGGTTTATTTTGTACGTTTTTTGGTTCTGTGCTATCTGTGACATAGGCGTTTACCTATACGATCGCCTACGACGCTCTGAGTTTGATACTCGTCAAGAACTGGAGTCAGCCTATGGTAAACTCAAAGTGACAGAAGCTAAATATCGTAGTATCTTTGAAAATGCAATTGAAGGTATTTTTCAAAGCAGTCCCCAAGGACGTTACATTACGGCAAATCCTGCATTAGCACGTATTTATGGCTACTCATCAGCCGAAGATTTGATAGCTAATTTTACTGATATTGAACATCAGTTGTATGTTGAACCAAAGCGTCGTGCAGAGTTTGTGCGCTTGATTGAACAGCATGGTATAGTTTCAGAATTTGAGTCTCAAATTTATCGCCGAGACAGAAGCATTGTCTGGATTTCGGAAAAAGCATACGCAGTTCGTGATGAACAGGGAAAACTGCTTTTTTACGAAGGCATGATTGAAGATATTACCCAGCGCAAGCAAGCCGAAGAAGGACTACGAATATTTTTTCATGCGGTTTCCCATGATTTACGCAACCCAGTGTTAGGCACTTTAATGGTGCTGAAGAATTTGCTCAATACTCCGGGACTAGGGACAGGAGCTATTGAGCTATTGAGCAGGGGAGCAGGGGAGCAGGGGAGCAGGGGAGCAGGGGAGCAGGGGAGGAGGGGAGCAGGGAAAGTAATATCAACATCTCCCTCATCTCCCTCATCTCCCTCATCTCCCTCATCTCCCTCATCTCCCTCATCTCCCTCATCTCCCTCATCTCCCCCATCGTCAATCCCCGTATCACGCACAATTTTAGAGGGGATGGTGCAAAGTAGCGATCGCCAGCTTAACTTAATTAATTCACTGATGGAGGCTCATGTTAACGAAGTTCAAGGTGTTGTTTTACAACGACAAGCCGTAGAATTACATACTGTTGTGTCAGCAGCGATCGCAGATTTAGTGCCAATACTAGCAGAAAATAAAACTAAATTGACCAATTTAGTTACCGCAGATTTACCAACAGTAAATGCCGATCCCACACAACTGTGGCGAGTGTTTTCTAACTTAATTATCAACGCTGTCAAACATAATCCGCCTGGCTTGCTTTTGACAATCAATGCTAACCATAAAAGTGATAAAATATACTGCTGTATCAGCGATAATGGCATAGGAATCAGTCAAAACCAAAGCGAACAGCTTTTTGATCTTTACTTCCGGGGTGGTAACAACCGTAATCCTGTGAGTTTAGGATTGGGGTTGTATATATGTAAGCAAATTATCACTGCTCACGGTGGTGAAATTGGCGTGAAAAGTGGATTGTCAGCAGGAGCAACATTTTGGTTTACCTTACCAATTAACTAACTGGAGTCAGCTAAAGCGCATCTAAATTGCATAATCACCTGTTAAGGTTGTTGACCGATGGCAGTCATCAGTCATCAATCATCAATCATCAGTCAGCCAGCTTTGCTATCACTTCATAAATCTTCTGTTATTACTAGTGGGATTACGCACAGCTTTACAACTATTTACACAAATTATTCACTATTTTTACTGACAAAACCATCGCTTTGGGAGTATTATTTGAATAACGCCCATCGTCAAGGCTTTGCTGTTGATGTCGTTCCAGTAAATGTAGGAACAAAACAACTTGCGATTGGGGGTGAATAACAATCGTGAGTTCGACCAAATTATTTTGAAATTTGGCATTTTAGACAATCCGAATTGGATTCATCTGAGTACTGAACCAAGAAATCGTAAGCAGTTTCTCAGAGCTACTTCTAGTAGTGGCAGTACTGTCTATAATGCCATTCAAATTTAAACCTTAATATCCAACAAGTAAATATTAAAGGAGTTTTGCTATGTCTGTAACTATCACAACGCCCACAAATAACACAGTATCTCTTTGGAAAACACCCATCACTTTTAGGGGTAAGGCAGAAGGCGAAGTCGTGAAAGTAGAACTTTTTGCCGAACAATATCACCTCGGTGGTGATGATGTTCAATCAGGGGAATGGATTGTGACTTATCCTGGATTTTCCAAGCCAGGAAAACGGAGGATTAAAATCGTAGGACTTGACAAAGATGGTAATCAAGTTGATAGTACTGAAATTGCGCTCATTCTGAATAGTAGTGCCAAGGACTTCGAGCCAGGAATTGATGTTTCCAATCACGATCAATTAGTCAACTGGCCTCAAGTTAGAAGTGCAGGTTTTAGTTTTGCGTTTGCCAAAGCAACTGAAGGAAAGACATGGAGAGATGATACCTTTCCGAGAAACTGGCGGCAAATGGAGGAAGCAGGCGTTATTCGTGGTGCTTATCACTTTTTCAGACCTACTACAGATCCTAAAGACCAAGCTCGTAACTTTCTTGATTATGTTGCCAGCGTTGAGCCAATTCAGCCAGGGGATTTGCCCCCTGCATTAGATTTAGAGCATTTCCCAGACTCAGTAAAACTTCAATGGGAATCTGTGAGTAAATCTGAGCGAGTTAAGCGAGTCCGCACATGGATTGATATAGTTGAAACTGAGATTAAGCGCAAGCCAATTATCTACACTAGTTTTGGTTTCTGGACTGAGTTCATGTCTGGTGTCACAGAGTTTTCTAATTATCCTTTATGGGTGGCTCATTATCCAGCAAACCCAAAATTAAATAATCCAAAACCATTGATTCCAAGGGAGTGGAAAACTTGGGCTTTCTGGCAATATAGCGATAAGACTGAAGTGCCTGGTATTGTAGCGGAGGATGAAGATAGTAATCTATTCAATGGTTCGCTTGCAGACCTGCTAGCGCTTATACCTTCAACAGTAATTACCGCTTGAATATTTCCAGGGCTTACGCACATTGTCATTTTTAATTGCTTACCAACCGAAAAGCGATCGCTGCAAATTCTACAACTTTTGCCCTGCATAAATTGATCGCACTTCACCGTTGCGGCGAACTACAACTTCACCGTTGCTAACATCTACTAATGTCCAACCACTTGAGCCAATGCTTTCTCCGATGTTGAACTGACGAGTCACGCCGTCAACTTGAAATAAAGCTACAGATTTTTTGCCTAATTCTGCAAATCCCTCTAAGGTATGGCTAGGAATAGTTGCGGCAGAAGTGGGTAAATATGCCTGTTGCTGCGTAGTTGGTGAGGGAGTGGGTGCTGTGGCGGTAGGTAAATTTGGTACTGGGGCACCAAATGGCACAACTGGTAAGGCAGGCAAAGGATTGGGTTGTTGCCGCACGGTGATTGGTGCAGTTCGCACAGGTACAGGCTTAAGTTCTGGACGTACAGCAGTAGCTACCGTGTTAACACTTACAGGCTTGGCTGCTTGCTTGACTTGATTGAGAGTAGTTTTGACTACAGGCAGTTGAGATATCTGGGAATTAGTTGCTAATGGCGATATGATTCTGGGAGCGCCAGGAATAGGTGGCGGCGCATAGCGCATTGGCGACGGTGCTTGATAAACAGGGATGTAAATCCGCTCAACGACGCTTGCAGAACGGTTTGGAGTCAGTGGTGTATTGTTCGCACTTAGGGGAGGTGGCAGATTACCCGCAGGCTGGGTGTTAGCAAAAGCAATGGTGTTTGGGTTAGAGACTACCCTATTAGTAAATCCTGGACGGACAGATTGCTGCTTATTGATTGCGCCTTGCTGATCTATAACTGTCAGCGACCCCAGCATGTAGTCTATTAAGTCAGCCTCAACTTCGACTTTGTGATACAACTGTGACTGCGACTGTGGTAAATAGATTGGCTGGGTCAATTTGGAACCCAGAAGCAGTAGTACTCCAGAGTGTAATAGATAGAGCGTGCCAGCGATCGCAAAACCAATGGTTGTTCCCAAAATCACCAGTTTGCCTAAACCACGCTTGCTTAGCTGAGGCCTTTGACTAACTGCTGTCACACTCGGAGTGTCAACCACAACCGTACTCAAATGATTTTTCTTGACTTGAGTAACGGCTTGTCCAGTCTTCTTGATTGTACTTGGCAAGATAATTTGCGGTACATTAACTGTTTGCAGTTGCTCATCTTCTGGAGTTACTGGTTTGGAAGGGTTCGCCGACTTGTAAAACCGTTCGCGTAGGTTAATTTCTTCCCTAGAACGACGTGATGGACGATTGCCATTTCTCCCAGTTTGGGAAGGCAGATTTCCACTAAAATCTAAGATTTCGTCGATATCAGAAAATAGTTCATCCATTAAGCCATCAGCATAGATTTCTATCGACCAAGGCTCGTTGGTGAGCAAGTCTTCTGATGGTTCTGGAATAATGAGATGGGTGCTGGCTGCTTGTAACATGGGCATTTTGGGTTATGGCTGCTAGTATGGGGGACGCCGCCCCTACTGCTTGAGAATCAGGATTTTTGAAGAAATATCCAATCGCTCGTCTAAATCTAGACGAGTTGATTGCTTGGTAATATTAAGTTCAAGTTAAATCCGGAGACTGCTGATGATGCCAGTACCTAATTCATGTCATCTATCATACTAATCTCCTCTTTATCTACTATACTCATCCTTCATGAAGTTTAAGTTAAGTTAATGCTGTAAACACTGACTGGGACTTGGTTCTACGCAATTCTAAATATATTAACAAAGCGTTAATATCGGCAGGATTCACGCCACCGATGCGTGCAGCTTGACCGATTGTCAAGGGTTTTACTTTAGTTAGCTTTTCCCGCGCTTCTTTGGAAAGGGTATCAATTGTTGTGTAATCCAAATCCGCAGGCAACTGGCGATGTGCTTGACGGGCAATCTGTTCAATTTGGTTTTGTTGTCTGGCAACATAGCCAGAATACTTAATGTCAATTTCTGCGCTTTGTTTTTCGCAAGAGTTGAGTTCGGGGTTTCCCAGTCCGTAACTTTCGAGGTCAACGTAATGAAATCCTGGACGACGCAGTAAGTCAGCTAGGGTAATGGAACCTTTGATTGCTTGCCCAAAAACAGTTGCGATCGCAATTCCGATTTCATCATGTTCTTTGACTCTGGTGGCGTATAGCCGTGCTTTTTCACTGGCTATCTGTGCCTGTTTACCCATAAACATTTCCCAGCGACGGTCATCAATCAAGCCAATTTCCCGTCCTAAAGGTGTCAGGCGTTGGTCAGCATTATCAGAACGCAGTAGTAACCGATATTCAGACCTACTGGTCAGCATCCGGTAAGGTTCCCGTAAATCTTTTGTACACAAATCATCAACCAACGTCCCAATATAACTTTGCTCACGCGGAAAAACAATCATTTCCTGACCGCGAACAAGTCGGGCGGCGTTAATTCCTGCCACAATACCTTGGGCTGCGGCTTCTTCATAACCTGTGGTGCCGTTAATTTGTCCAGCACAAAACAACCCGGCAATTTTCTTTGTCATCAGTGTGGGGTAACACTGTGTAGCTGGTAAATAGTCATATTCCACAGCATAAGCCGGACGCAACATGAAGCAGTTTTCTAAACCAGGGAGACTACGTAACATTTGGAGTTGTAAATTTTCTGGCAACCCTGTAGAAAACCCTTGGATATATAGTTCTGGTATATCCCGTCCTTCTGGTTCAATAAAGATTTGATGGCTTTCTTTATCGGCAAAGCGCACAATCTTATCTTCAATACTGGGGCAATAACGAGGCCCTTTTGCCTCTACCCAACCACCATAAACAGGAGACAGGTGTAAATTTTCCTGAATTAGGCGATGGGTTTCGGCAGTGGTGCGGGTAATGTAGCAAGGCATCTGTTCCCTTTCTACCCACACCTCTGGGTCAAAGCTAAACCAGCCTGCTTGTTCATCTCCTGGCTGGATTGTCATTTTACTGTAGTCAACCGATCGCTTGTCTACCCGCGCTGGCGTACCGGTCTTCAGTCGTCCAGTTTCAAATCCTAGCCGATTGAGAGTTTCTGTCAATCCCTCAGCCGCAAATTCCCCAGCCCGTCCTGCTGGCATGGATTTGTTACCAACCCAAATCTTACCTCCCAAGAAGGTGCCAGTTGTCAATATTACCGCTTTGCACTCAAAGGCTACCCCAAAGTAAGTTTCAACCCCAATCACTTCATCGTTAGCACCCAGCACCAAGTCTGTGGCCATGCCTTCGCGGATGGTCAAATTTTCCTGATTCTCAACAATATTCTTCATCACCGCTGCGTATTCGCGCTTGTCAGTCTGGGCGCGTAATGCCCAAACCGCAGGCCCTCGTGAAGAGTTGAGGATGCGCTTTTGCAGGTAGGTACGGTCTGCCATTTTGCCAATTTCACCGCCGAGGGCATCCACCTCATGGGTCAACTGAGATTTAGCAGGGCCACCCACCGCTGGGTTACAAGGTTGCCAAGCGATTTTATCCAAGTTGAGTGTCAGTAGCAGAGTCCGACAGCCGAGGCGGGCAGCGGCGAGTGCTGCTTCGCAACCGGAGTGACCTGCACCGACGACAATCACATCAAAAGCGTCTTGGAATTCAACGGAATTGTGCATGGTCATATTTACAGGTTCAGCAAACTTAAGAGTTATTGATAATTTTAACTTATCCAGTGCTTTCCTGGAGGTATATTTTTGATAAATAAGCTATCAAAATAACTATCCATCAATAACTAATGAGTTTGTCTTTTATTAAGTAATTTTGATGTTAAAGATATTTTTTTGCTAAAATTTTATATAGCATAATAAACTGATTAATCTATATTTAAATTAAAGATTTTATAATTTAAGTTTAATTAATTTCATAAATCTACCCAATTTCAATTATTAGTAAATTCCCTATAAATAATATTAAATAAATCACAATCAAAGCAAAGTTATATTAGGTTCAATTCATTTGATCAGAGGTAAGTATGAGAATCAATCAGATCACTTATTATGACCATGAACTAGAGTGGCACTTTGATCCAATCCAATTTTCGGAATTTAACCTCTTAGTCGGGGTTTCTGGTGTTGGTAAAACCCAAATACTTAAATCTATTATTAACTTAAGAAAAATAGCTAGGGGTAGTTCTTTGAATGGGGTGGAATGGGATATTAATTTTACATTAAATGATGTAAAATATCAATGGAATGGTAAATTTGAAACAAAAAAAATCAATAAAATTGTCTTGTTAGAAGATAAGAATGATGAGACAAATGAAAATAATAAATTTGAAATTAATAGAGAAAATCTATATGTGGATGGTGAAATAATCATAGAAAGAAGTGAGAATGAAATAAAATTTAAAAGCAAAAAGTTACCAAAATTATCACCTTTTCAAAGCGCCGTTCAAATTTTGAGTGCAGAAGAAGATATTGCTCCTGTTAAAGATGGTTTCAGTAAAATTATTTATAGTGATCAAAAATCCCAAGGATTTTCTATTTATTCATTTAATAATGTTACTTATTCTATATTTAGAAACATAAAAAATGTTAATGAATATTATTCTTTGGATAAAATCAAAGAAAGTAACTTACCTGTGCAAACTAAGCTAGCGCTAGTCTATACTCATAATAAAGAAATCTTTGAAGAGATCAAACAACATTTTATAAATATATTTGAACAAGTAGAAGATATAAAAATAGAACCAGATGCTGATAATGATATGCCGGAATTTTTGTCAGAATATCCTTTTATTCAAATCAAAGAAAAAAGCGTAGATAATTGGATTACTCAAAAACGCATATCTTCAGGAATGCTTAGAACACTGATGCATATTAGTGAACTTTATTTATCTGCGGAAGGATCTGTTATTTTGATTGATGAATTTGAAAATAGTTTAGGAATTAATTGTATTGATGTTTTAAGTGATTTATTATTTGACAACAGAAATTTACAATTTATAATTACTAGCCATCATCCATATATTATCAATAAAATTGATATGGAACATTGGAAAATTATAACTAGGAGAGGTGGTGTAGTAACAGCTAGAGATGCCAAAGATTTTAATCTTGGTAAATCTAGGCATCAAGCGTTTATGCAACTGATTAATCTTGATGCTTACAAGGAAGGGATTGCAGTCTCATGAATCTCTACTTTCTTGTAGAAGGAAAAAGCACAGAAACGAAGGTTTATCCCGCTTGGCTTGCTTATCTGTTACCAGAAATCCAAAAAGTTGAACATTATGATCAAGTTAGTAAAAATAACTATGTTCTGTTTTCTGGATATGGTTATCCTTCAATAATTTATGACCATCTTCCTAATGCTATTGCAGATATTCAGGTAAATGGAAATTATGACTACTTAGTAGTCTGTCTGGATGCAGATGAGGTTACAGTTGACGAGAGAAAACAGGAAGTAAGTGATTTTTTGAATAATAATGCCATTAATTTAGGTAATACCGAGCTTGTTATTGTTGTTCAAAACCGCTGTTTTGAATCTTGGTGTTTAGGAAATAGAAAAATTTATTCAAAAAATCCACAAAGTAGCCCATTACTAGACTACACTCGTTACTATAATGTTTCAGTTAATTGTCCAGAGTTAATGGGTAAGTATCAGAAATTTAATACTCATGCTCAATTCCATAAAGCTTACTTAAGAGAAATCTTTAAAGCAAAAGGTATTAAGTATTCTGAAAAAAATCCTGGTGATGTATTGGAGTCATATTACTTAAAGGAATTAGAGACAAGAATTGAACAGCAAAAACAACACTTACTAAGTTTTCAAGAATTCATAAAATTTTGCAAAAGTATTAAACATAAGTTATCAACTTAAGTTATGCATGAAAAAACATATACAAAAGACAAAATTTATTACTATTGTGATCTTGATTATTTTTACAGTAGTTGCTAGTAATGGGATAAATCCCCACAAACTAGTTACGAAGGCTCAAGCCGCAAATGGGTGCTTAATTAATAGTTCATTACCTTGTACTAATAAAAATCCAATATTTCCTGCACCAATTCCTAATGTAAAATTGAGCAACCAAGAGCGCTTTTTATCTGCGATCGCTAATAAATTAGCAACAATTCCTCAGCCTGGTACTTTTGAATATATTTTGCTTAATGCATATGGTGCTGCATTTATCAATCAAGAAGTAACAATTAAACTACCGTCAAAAGTTATCTTTGCCAACGAGCAAGAAACTAAAGATTTTCAAAGTACTCTGACTATGGCGAAAGTTAATGGTACTAACGACTGTTATTTACAAAAACCAGCAGCAGAAGCTTTAAATAAAGCGCGATCGCTGCAAAATATTCCTCTCAAATCGGGTTATGGTGAAGGTGATTGTACTCGCAGTTTTGCCACCAATTTAAGATTTTGGCGAAAATATGCTAATAATACAACTTTAGAAAAAGTCAGACAGGGTAAAGAAACAGCTATTCTGAGTGTAGTGGCACCACCTGGAGCATCGCAACATCTTTGGGGACTAGCAATTGATTTACGTATATCTAATGAAAAACAGAGAGAAGCCCTCAATCAAAATCGCTGGTTTCAAACTGTAGAAAATGATGTCCCACACTGGACATATATGGGGTTGGCTAAAGAAGATTTACCTTTATTTGGTTTTCAAAATAAAGTAAACAGGGGAATTACCTATTGGTTGACACCACTTTAAATGTTAGATGCAATCTCTAGTTGGGAAAACTTAATTAAGAGTTCCACTGTTCATCAGGGATATAGCTATGCCAATCGGAGTTGTCCATCAGTCGCCAAACTTTCTACTTGATTTATTAAAAGCAACTTACCAAAATCAGGAAGTACGTCCACTTCTAGAGCAAAACTTAGACAGACTCAATAATGATTTTGCTTTACTATTCCGACAATGGGCTGTTGACCAGTTTAGCAATCAATCAGCGACATCTGCTAATTTAGCCAAAATAATTGTTAAATTTAGTAAAATTATTCAAGCATTTGAACAAGGAAATCTCGCCATTAATCTGGAAATAGCGATTGCTGGATATGAGTCAGTTATACAGTTTTTTACCCGCGAAGCTTTTCCACAAGAATGGGATACTATGCAGCAATATTTAATAGCTGCATATCAGCAACGCCAACAAATTTTCACTAACACTATTGAAGATTTTAAAAACACAACTGTCCAAGCCCAAACTCAAATCCATGTGTTAACCGACCAGTTACAGCAGGAATTACAAGAAGCCAAACAGAAAATTAATGATTTCAAACAGCCAGAAATTTTACATGGATTAGAACAAACAAAGCAGGAAATTGATAATTTAAAATTTAGCTTAGCTAGATTAAGTAAGGTAGAAGACCATGCCATATCACAGATTAATTTACAACCTGTAACGTCAGCAATTAAAAATATAAAAGGGGCTAGTGAAAACTTTAATACAGCTATTTTATATGATATTGAAAACCTCACAAAAGGTAATAGAAGACCAACTTTTAATTTTTCTTTAAGAAGAATTACACAACAGATTAAGGAAATTGATATAGTTGATAAAATAGCTATGCAATGTGCTTATGCTGATTGGAGCAGTAGGAGTCTAAGAACTATAAAAAATGAGGTTCAAATACTTGGTATTGAACCGATACAGATTTTTGGTTTTTCGTTTCAAAGAAATGCGGCAGATATTCAATTGACAATTGATGCTATTGAATTAATTCACCGCAGACCCTCGTTGCAAGTTTTTGTTATTGTATCAGGGGATGGAGCCTTCGCTTCTTTAGCGAAAAAGCTACATGAGTATGGCAAAACAGTAATTGGATGTGCTTATAAAACTCAAACCAACAGAGTGCTTGAGGCTGTTTGTGATTATTTTATTTCAATACCTGAACCAGAAGTAGAAAGTGTAAATGAGAATATCAATTTACCTAGACCAAGAATTAGTAAAAATACATGATATGGCAGTGCCACTTAATTTGTGAGAAATCTGGGGGAATTAACCACATATGTATATTAAAATAGGCGATCGCAGCAGTATCTACACCATCCACAGCAGGATACGGTGATAATTTTCTTTACCTTCGCCATAATTTACTACAATAAAATAGTCACACACCTGTCCTCTGGAGTTCTGGCAGTGGGCTTATTTGATGATTTGAGTCGGTTTCTGGAAAACCGTTTAGAAGAATTCTTGCGTAATAATCCACATTTGGAGTTAGAGGCGCTGTTAGAACAGCTGCGGCAGCAAGAGGAAGATACATTAAAGTTGATTGCAGATTTACAAGTACAAGAAAAGCGATCGCAAGAGGAAATTTTGTCCACCGCGCAAGAAATTCAGCGTTGGCACATCCGCGTGCAAAAGGCACAAAATGCTGGTAGACAGGATTTAGCAGCAGCAGCCCAACAGAGAGAAGCAGCCCTGTTGCGTGAAGGAAATCAGCGCTGGGGACACATGCAGGGGTTGAAAGAACGCATAGACCAATCTAAAGAACTATTGCGGAAAATTCAAGTGCGGCGACAAGAAGTGCAAGCCAAAGCCGCTGAAGCCCAGACAGCCCGCGCTAAAGCTCAAAGCCAGCAGCGTTTAGAAACGAATGGCTGGTCGAATCCAAGCAACAGTTATTCTAGTGGATTCGATGACTTAGAAGAAAAGTTTCGCCGCTGGGAAACCGAAGACGAGTTAGAAAAAATGAAGCGTAATTTGGGTAAATAATCTGTTTTCAGTAAACAGTAATCAGCGATCGCCTGTAAATTCTTCACTGATTATTGTTTACTAATCACCTCTTAACCACTCGTCAACGTCGATGACAGATGACAGTTATCAGTCATTACAATAAGCTGTGCAACAGCTTATCTAAAAGATATAACAATTATTTTTAATGGTATTTTCTAAATTTTTAGGCTATGAACATCTAATATCACGTTCTTTTGATTACTTATTAATACTGAAGAACCCCACCCCGCCAAAGCTAAGCTTTTGCTCCCCTCCCTGCAAGCGGGGAGGGGTTGGGGGTGGGGTGCAATGATCGTGTGAATTATAGCTAATTAACCGAACTTGATATAAAAATTGAATTATTGAAAATTTATTTATTTTTTTAATTGGACTGTAGTTATCTGATAAATTTAAATTAAGCCGATTTTCATAGCTTTCTTGTTGTTTGTCTATTCGGTATTTTTTGTTATTGCCGCAGTATTCCCTAGACGTTCCAAATGAGAACTGAGGCATGGAACCCAGTATATTTTTAGATGTTTTAGCTAGCCTACAAAAATTGTTTGTAGCTTACATACCAGCAGCTGTTTTAGGTAGTTTCATCGGATATTTAATAGGTTTAAATGGTACAATCTATCAGGTATTAAGACGGTTATTTGAGATACCACATAGTATCCCACCTATAGCCCTACTACCCGTTACACTCATACTGTTTAGAGAGAGCGAACCTGCAACCATAGTCATAATTTTTATTGGCGCTCTTTGGTCAATAATTATTAATACCGCAATAGGTATGCAACATTTTCGCAGACAAAACAATAACTTTCGAGCCGCTATTTTCCATACATTTCATGCTTTGAAAGTTGGTATTTGGGTAGCTTGGTTTACAGTTATTGCCACAGAAATGTTGATTGGCCCAAGAGGACTTGGATTTATCCTCTGGGATGCTTATAAAGTAGGCAACATCAATTACATCATTGAGGTAATACTCTACATTGCGATCATTGGCAGTTTACTAGAGCAGTTGTTAGATTTTGCAGGAAATCTTCTCTCACAGATTGTCTCTGATAGTAAAAAATCCTCTTAATTTATTGGCACTCGCCCAATCTCTCGCCAATAAATTTCAGTTAAGGAAATATTTGCGATTATTTTTGATAACTATCATAGAGGCGATCAGACTTACAGCTAATAGAGACAAAATAGAAGTAGGTTCTGGTACTTGTATGAATTGCGCCCCACCTTGTAAGCTCACTGAATAATTACCTACATAGCGGGGTTCTCCAGAGTTAACTTGTCCTGTACCATCAACTCTCAGGACATATTCACCAATGAGTAAGTTTTGGTAGCGGATGACAGAAATTCCTGGCTCATAACTAATTCCACCATTAGAGATAAAGGTTTGATTACCGAATGGGGCTGGATTTAGTGATTCTCCAGCCCCACCTAAAGAAACTCCATTACCACTAAATAGTTCAAATCCAGGGAAGGTGTTAGTAGGAAAGGGAGTATTAGTATAAGGCCCTGTTTCAATGTTTAAATTCCCTGTGCCACCGTAAAAGAAGCGGAAAAAGTCATTATCTTGCAAGGAAAATAGATTTCCCTCAATAGCATTTAAAGATTCTCCAGCAGTACCCAAGGCAAGTTGCGCTGTGCCAAATGTATCGCCAGCTTCACTTACTTCCGAATATACAGCCGCTTGAGAGGGCTGGATAAAGAGAACTGTTGCCAGTCCAAAAGTAACGCTCACTAATTTTTGAAAATAGTTCATATGTTCCTTAACTCAGAAATTTTATTAAGCTTTGAGCCGGGAAGTGCTGTATATTCAGAAATACTACCATACGAGTTACTTCAGCAAAACCCCTTGAACTTTATATACATAAGACACCGATTGGGTTTAAGCGTTATTTTCTAATATTATGGAAAAAATCATGAATTTTGCCTAAAAGTGTTGCTGAGCAAGGATTATATATTTTTTATGGCAAGAGTGATGAAAGAGCGCTAAAGTCTCGAAGCCTTACGAATTGCACTTTGCCAGGTAATAGTTTGCTTTGCAGAACGTTCCCCCAAAGAGCGATTTACTACTACTTCAATATCAACATTGACACCAGGGCGTAGGGCATCCTTAGGAATTTTCAGCTTACCTAAAGCGAGGGTAAAACGGTTATAGTCGCGGGTTACAAGTTCGGTAGGAATATCTCCATCATATTCAGTTTTGTAATTAGAGCTACTAGAATCATCTCGCGCCCGAAATCTTACCCGAAACTGAGTCTGAATTACATCAGAATGGGCAGCCAAATCAACTATTTTTAAGTTGAGATTTTCCCCTGCATCAGCAAATTCTGCCACTGCCAACCGTGTGACATCTTTCTTAGGAATCGCATGATTAACGGTAAACGTTGTCAAGTTAGCCTCACTTTTGCTGCTACCATCAATCCACAAATCATCAAGAAAGTAAACTTCTACCTGCTTGCTATCGTTTAAAGTCACTGTTACAGTTTGGCCGCCAAAGCTAGCAACTGGTTGTCTCTCCTGCCAAATCAGTTGAAAACCCTCTTCAAAACGCTGTTCAAATTCTCGGTATTCATCGGCAATAATAGAACCAGAAGCAAGTAGGGAAGTTGCTCCCTGACGAAGATTCCACTTGTTTTTGGAGAGGTTGAACTGTTTACCTGTCAGTTCAGGAATTGCCAGTTTGAGAGTTGGTGCATCATCTGCCAAGGGTTCCTTGCTGTTAACAATACTCAAAACTCCTAAGCGCCCTTGTTTACCATCGCCACCATAGCTACCAGCTTGCCCATAGCTACCGTCATTACACTGATAACGCTTCTTAGTACATTTGTAGTCAGAACTTCCAGGAGTCCCTTTGCAGCTTTCCACTTCCCAACTGCGCCTGCGACACTTACAACCTGCTGTACCGCTGCCGCCCCGACCACCTCGTCCACCTTCTCCTGGGGTAGCACGGACGAAAATGTTGCGTAAGTCTGCCAAATTGGTGTAATAGACGGTGAGGGAACCACCATTTCCCCCATTTCCTCCTCTGCCACCATTGCCGCCGTTACCGCCACTTGGTAAGTTGATATCATGGTTGGGCTTACCATGTTCACGATCGCGATCGCAGCTTGATCGATAACCATTTTCACCATCTTCACCATCCTCGCCATCTTCACCAGACAAGTCAAGATTTACCGGTGAACCATTGGCAAAAATATTTTGGTTCTCACCATCACGGCCATTTCTACCAGACCGCCCATAATTACCTTGGCGACTATATGTGCCTGTTCTATCGTATCTGTCATAGGCTACTGCTGGGCATAAAACTGAGCCTGAGGCAGGCAAAAAGCTAGTAGATAAGCAGAATAACAACAGCAGTGGCAGTTTACTCCCCAAACCTTTGTTCATCATGATAAATACTAGATTGTTTTAATTGCTGACGGTGAATTACGACACTTTGCTCCCTGTTGTCAAGTGCTAATGGTACTAAGAATTACTATAGGGATTTTCAGATGAATAGATTATTTTTATCTCACGCAAAGACGAGCCAGTGCGTTGGGCGGCTCTGCCGACTTGAAGCAACTGGCGGCGCAAAGGCGCTAAGGAGAACGGCAAAGAGTGCTTTTCGGTCTACTTAAATTAAAGGGGTTGATTATTATAGCAAAAAGTATACCGAATAAAATCACACATCAGAGCAATAACAAGCAATTATCAACTTTGTTATTTTGTTACAAGTTAATACGTGCAAGTCATAGGTCAGCAACCGTAGCGAATCCTGTGCATGAAATTGGGAATTGCTAGATTTAGGGAATACTCAAAATGTAATACTAAGGAGTGCATTCATGACCAGTACGAACATTCAACAATTTCAAGGAACTTCAAAAGAAGGAGACTTTCAATCTGCACTCAATGAAGCTATTAATGTAGCTTTCGAGGCTTTAAAAGGGAACACATCAGATTTCCGCTTTGTATGGAAACTCATTGAAATATCAGGTAGTTATGGTGGATTTGCAGGAGAACAAACGATTACGGTGACTATAGAAGCTCAACCAAATTAAAAATTAATAAACACTGTTGTCGGTTAACAGATTATCAGTAGACCGAAAAGTTTTGCAATCGCCAAAAAGCAGAAGCAGCTAAGCATCAACCATTTACAACAAATGTAATTAGGATGGAAAAATCAGCATAACTCAAAGTATTTAAGCTAAAGCAGATCCAAATTGCATAATCACTCGTAAAGGTCGTTGACTGATGACAGTTATCAGTTATCAGTCAACACTATTAGATATGCAATCTTGATGTGGAACAGCTTGCTAGTAAATGAGCGATCGCAGTACTAATCCCCTGACCTGTAAACTGTTGGTAATAAGTAAACCCAGGCGAAGGATTAACTTCAAAACAATACCAGTCACCTTCAGGTGTCCGGCGTAAATCAATGCCGCAAAGAGGTAGATTTATCGCTTTTGCTAATACTCTACACTGCTGTTCTACTTCTTGGGGCAAACGACAAGCGCGAATTTCCGTAGTTTCGTCCTCCTGTGCAGCGTAACGATAATCATCAGCTTGAGAAATTACCTCGCTGGCAAAAATCTCTGCACCTACGACATGGACGCGATAATCTCTACCGGCTATATACTGTTGAAACTGAGTCGGACACCAAGATACATTTTCCAGTCTTTCTAAGTGTTCAGCTCCCAAACGCGAGACTTTACTACGGATACCACTAATTGATTTATAAATGACATTGCCGTGACGTTGCCAAAAAGCTCGCACAGCTTCGGGGTCTGTGGTCACAAGGGTTTCGGGAACTTTAAAGCCGAGCGAACGAATTTGTTCTAGTTGGTAAGGTTTGCAACCATTAGCAGCCATCGCTGATGGACGGTTGATGATCAATGCAGGTGTAATTTCTGACCAACACATCAAGGCATCATCAACTGCGATCGCATGTTGCCAAGCTGGACTATTGACACCAGCTTGGGCAATTTGGGGAAGGCGGCGCGAATCATAAGGACGCAGGTAGGCTGCGGTAATTTCACTCAAGTTGATTTTTTGATACCAAGTACTAATTTGCCCTTGTACTGGTAATTGGGAAATATCGCCTACAGAAAGTTCGATTTCAGTATCTAAAATATCTCGTTGATCGAGGAATACTGTAGGTATGTTCAGCCGAGTCAGTTCTGAGTGGACTGCTGCCAAGGGAGATTCTTCAGAAATACCCCATAATAAAATTAGCATTTGGCATCACCTCCACTCAAATACTCAAGTATGGCATCGGCTACATTTGGTGCAGATATATCAGCCCACAAATCAGCGCCTAATAACTCGGCTGAGGATTCGCTGCTGCTAAAGTTAACAGTCAACAAATCAACTTGAGCAGCATCAGCGAGGCATCTGGCGTGAGATGCCAGAGTTTTTTCAACTTCACCCAAACAGCGATCGCCCACTACGGTCACTTTTACCGCAGGTTTTTCCAGCACCTGGGGACGCACACTAGCCAACAATGAACTTTGCCGTCGCACCGGACGTACTGGAATACCCAATTGAGTAGCTGCATAAACCCACTGTTCAGGTCGCCAAGCAGGCCCTAACAAATATGTTGGCGTTGGTCTGTTCAACACTGGACATTTTAAACTGGACAACCAGGAAATTAAAAACGCATTCATTTCCGCAGCCACATACGCCCGGTCTTCAGGGATAATGTGTAGAAGTTCCTGTTCAAAAATGGCAGGTAAGCGAGTCAAGACGCCAGTAATTTGATCGAGAGCGATCGTCACTCCACCTACCACTGCTGAGGAAGATGAGGAGGATGATGGGGATGAGGGAGATGAGGGGGATGAGGGAGATGAGGGGGATGAGGAAGATGAGGGGGATAAGGTAGTATTTTCTCCCTCATCTCCCCCTGCTCCCCTGCCCCCCTGCCCCCCTGCCCCCCCTATCCCCTGCTCCCCTGCCCCCATGCCTCCCCCACTCCTCACATAATGTCGCCATCCAACCACTGACAAATCTTCAGGTGTCAGGAGGCTGGCACCATAAGCCGACCAATTAGCAACCAGCGCCTCGGCGGCTTTGTCATGGCGACTGGCGACAACAATCAACACTCTTGCTTAATTCCTTGGTTGATGAAGAACTTGTTGACCAACACTTGGGCGTTCTTTGGCTTGGATGAAAGATTTCCCATTTTGCCCATTTGCTGTGCGTTGTTCTATTTGATCGAGACGTTCAGCCATCAAACCAATTAGTTGCCGTAGGTCATTTACACCATCTCCTGAAGCCAGACTATCAACTTGATTTGTTTCAGCCACTTTTTCAGCCTGAACTTTCTCAAAGTCTTTATCTTTCTGAACTTTCTCGAATTCTTTAACTTCAATCTTCAGTTCTTTGGCAATTTTAAAAACTGGTGGTGTAAGGGTAAACAAGCTTCCACCAGTAGATGTGGGCAGAGAATACGCCAATTGATCGAAGTCAAGAGGAAAACGAGAAGGTATTAATAAGTTTTGAGGTATGAATGTACCTCTGTGTTCAGGTGTCAACAACAGATTAACTGGAGTTGAGTCAGAAGAAGAGATCAGAGAAATTTCCACATATCCGCGAATCTCTAATTTTGCTGCTTCGATGATTTCTATCTTGGTAACATCGGGTAATAATGTAACCAAAGCCGTATCGTGGGCAGCAATTCTCAGAGAGTGAGTGAATTTTCTGCGATCGCCTGTGGGTACTAGCTCTTGAAATTCATCGTCTACGGTGGCATCTTGAACCACCACTGTGTCGTCTAAGTTTAACTCTGGAGTAGTTGCAGCAAATTGCAACGTAACTGCGATATCTGAGCTGCTAGTATTGCCAATGGTCAAAAAGTAACCTTGGATAACAGTACGAGCAACAGCTTCAGTACCAGGAGCGGTAACGGGTGTAATTGCTTTTACTAGCAACTCAAAGGTTGAGACTAGAGTTGGTTTGACTTTCTTGATGATTTCAATTCCGTTGGATGTGTCTGTCATATGTTTGCTTACAGCAAAACTACATATCCAACTTAACTGCCTAAACCTCTTAACGAGTAGTACCCCTGAGTGTACCTTTTTTTTGCTCATAAAAAAGTGGTTCTGCACACAACAGAACCACTAACTCTTTTGCACAAATTTTATAACTTAGCGAGCCGTACCTTGAGCGGGAACAGCATCAATTGGCTTCATCAAATACAGCCGCAACAATTGCCAGCCATGCGAGACGTAAATTGGTAGTTTTTGGAAGAATTGCAGGAATTTGGGAGTGTTAGAGTTGGATATCGCTGTCAATTTTTCGTTATTTTTGACACAGACATCTAACCGCTGATAAAACTCTGGATTCTCTACATCCAGCATCAACGGGAATACTCTACCTGCGGTTTCATTGGTCTTCTTAATTACATGGATGTCGTATTCACGCGCATCTAGTCCAAGGGTGGCATAAAAGTCTTTGCGCTGGATGTCATTGAGATACATCGTTGCAAATACTGACAACAAAAAGAAGCGACTCCACAGCCTTGCTTTCCAGTCATTCAATATCTGTGGCTGGGCTTTCATCACCGCATCAAAGAAATCTCCGTGACGGTTTTCATCCTGACACCAGTTCTCAAAGAACCGGAAAATCGGATAAACTCTGTCTTCAGGATGTGCTTCTAGGTGACGATAAATGGTGATATAGCGCCAATAACCAATCTTTTCAGAAAGATAAGTGGCGTAGAAGATGAATTTCGGCTTAAAGAAGGTATAAGCGCGGCTCTTAGTCAAAAACCCTAAATCCAGGGACATATTGAAGTCTGACAGCGCTTTGTTCAAAAAGCCAGCATGACGCGCTTCATCCCGTGACATCAGATTAAAGCACTCTGCTAAGACTGGGCTTTTGTCCTTTAAACGACGGCCGAGTTCTTTGTACAGCAAAAATCCAGAAAACTCTGCTGTACAAGAACGTTCTAGAAATTCCACGAACAACCGGCGAGTTTCCCCGTCAATATGATCCCAGGATTGTTCAAACTCGGCATCCCGAACGAAGTGATGGCGGTTGTAGTCAACACGAAACTCTTCGAGAATGGCTCTTAACTCGTCTTCATTGACGGAGATGTCCATCCGCGCCATCTCATCAAAATCGGTAGTATAAAACCGGGGTGTTAACAGGGTTTCTTTTGCCGGGAATTTAATCCCTGGCCGCATTTCTTCAAAGCCTGGTTTTTTAAGGGAATCTACCATGTCTTGATTGCTCTTTTTTCTTTATTATCTTGATAGCACCAGAAAGCTAATGGTTATGCTCTCACAAAGCGCACCAGACGACAATAACTAATTTGTATAAAGTTCAGTCTACCAAGGCGAAGGCTGCAAACTGTTACTGAAAACGTTAAGAGTTGCAACAATACATCAATATTTGCGGAATCAAGCATCCAGAATTGGTAGTCAACTCACACTATAAGTAGATAACCTTACTTCTGTTACTCCATTTGCTGGCCATGCTGAATCAGAAACAAAACAGCATAGGAAAACCATCTAAGACAACAAGAGCAAATCCTAGGGGATGAAAGCAAGATGAATCCTGAAAACAATCAGCACAACGAACGTCTTCTGGTCTCTTATATCTTGAGTGCAGCGTTGTTTTTCGGCTTAGGAGGACTGCATCGCTTATACAATGGCAAGATAGGGACAGGTTTGCTGTGGCTGTTGACTGGTGGTGTGTTTGGTATTGGGCAATTTGTAGATCTGTTCCTCATACCAAATATTGTTGACGAATACGAACAGAATTTTAGACTCAAAGCAGGTCTATCTCCTTTGGGTGTACCGCTGAATCAAGCAGTGGTGGCTTCACAAGTCCACCGCCCAACTGGTAACGAACTCATGGTTAAACTCATTGACGCAGCGGAAACCAAAGGTGGTAGCCTAACTGTGACTCAAGGTGTGAAAGCAACAGGAGCCAGTTTTGCTGAAGTAGAAGCTACTCTCAAGGAAATGCTGAAATCAGGATATGTGAGAATAGATAACGACCCCATTAGTGGAGCCGTCACCTACCACTTTCATGAACTTTGAGGTAACGTCAGTGGTCAGTGGTCAGTTGTCAGTGGTCAGTGGTCAGTGGTCAGTGGTCAGTGGTCAGTGGTCAGTTGTCAGTTGTCAGTGGTCAGTGGTCAGCTGTGAGTGACTAATGACCAATGACCAATGACTAATTTAGACCCAGCCACTTTTGCCCATTCAAGCGCTGCACTAAACCAAATACCAGCAAGTCGAGTGTAATTTTGCGCTCATCGATGAGGAATGACTCAAGAGTACTAGTTTTTTTGCCTTCGTTACAAGAAAATCCTTTTTTCCCTTGAATATCTTCATCGGGGAAATACAGGTTAAACTGGCGCAGACCATTTTGCCAACTGCCAACCACTTGCCACCATTCTTCGGCTGATTGAAAGCCGACAATAGGAAGCTTCTGCTTGGCAAAAGACAATTGTAAATCTTTTACACCTGCCTGTGCGATCGCCTTTTGTACAGCTGGCAAGTAATCTTGCTCGATGAATTCTACAAATGGCTTATCTTCAACAGCTGGGGCTTTCTCCTTTTTTGCAGCAGCTTTGGCGGCGGGTTTTTCTTCTGTTGCGTCTTTAGCTGCGGGTTTTTCTCGCTTGGGAGATGCAGCCGCAGGTTTGGCAGCATTGGGGTTAGTTTCTGGGTTTACTGCTTTCGGGTCTGGCGCGTTGGCAGTAGGTATGTCTGTGGCTTCGGGTGAGTTTGTACTAGGAGCATGTTCTTCGGCGACACTGGGAGCCTGCTTGTCAACAGTGCTGGGAGCCACTTCGCCAGCTTCATTATGATTTTTTTCTTCTGCCATTGCTCAGGTCAATCCTTAATTTAGCTTTCAGAGCGATCGCTCACCGTTAAGTGTAAGTTATCTTCATTTTGACATTAGTTAATGGTCATCAGTCAACCATCAACCGTCAACTCTTGACTAAGACGCGATCGCTTCCTTAATATTCCTTAGCAATTCATCCATTTTTGACTGGGTTGTATTCCAAGAACACATAAAACGCACTCCTCCCACACCAATAAATGTATAAAATTGCCAATCCTTATTTTTTAAGCTTTGAATGACCTGCTCAGGTAGTTTGACAAAAACGGCGTTTGCTTCTCGCGGAAACATCATCTCAACGCCTTCTATATTTAATAGTTGATTTTCTAAATATTCAGCGCATTGATTGGCATGACGTGCATTTTTTAACCAAGCACCAGTTTCTAACAAACCTAACCAAGGAGCAGAAATAAATCGCATTTTTGAAGCTAACTGACCTGCTTGCTTACATCGATAGTCAAAATCTTCTGCTAATGCTTTGTTGAAAAAAATAATAGCTTCACCTAATGCCATGCCATTCTTCGTACCACAAAAACATAATACATCTACGCCAGTTTTCCATGTAATTTCCGCAGGGCTTTTATTCATTGCTGCCACTGCATTGGCAAAGCGAGCGCCGTCCATATGAATCTTTAAATTATGCTTTTGAGCAATTTCTTTAATTTCCAATAATTCTTCAATAGAATATAAAGTCCCTAATTCCGTTGATTGGGTAATACTAATAACTTTCGGTTTGGGATAATGAATATCAGCACGCCTAGTCACAATTGATTCGATATTCTGCGGTGTTAATTTGCCATTTTCTCCTTGACCAAGTAATAATTTAGAACCATTGGAAGCAAATTCTGGTGCGCCACATTCATCTGTTTCTATGTGGGCTGTCTCATGACAAATCACACTATGATATGACTGACAAAGTGCGGCTAATGATAAAGAATTAGCGGCTGTACCATTAAAGGCAAAAAATACTTCGCAATCAATTTCAAACAGTTCCCGAAAATAATCTGTTGCTTTTTGAGTCCATTCGTCATTACCGTAAGCTGGCGCACTACCTTGATTAGCTTTAATCATGTACTCTAGTGCTTCTGGACAAATGCCAGAATAATTATCACTGGCAAACTGTTCTGAATGGCTATTCATAATTTTTAATTTCATTCAATTGACAAAATATCAGTTCATAATATTGGAACTGCTGCCTACTTCAAGGTAACACCAATGATACGAAGGTGTTTTTAGGGAAAGCTAGAAAAAAAAGTACTGATAACTGATGGCTGATGGCTGTTAGCTGTCAGTAACTAACAATTACAATGAGATATTTTTTATTTAACACTGGAGTTTAGACTAAGCAGCAAAAAACGACCCAGGAACGCTGAGTTGAAAACAAACAGGCTTCAGGCGTGAGAGTTGTGTCATAACCACGTCTCAGTCCCTTTTTCAAAATTAGAATTACTGTATCTCATTGATTAGATTGCACACACTTGATACAGTTGCGTCCATCTAATTTAGCGGCATATAACGCATCGCTATAAAAGGCTTGCTAGCCGAACAAATAGAGCGTTGCTGCCAAGCTGCAAAAGCAACGGTAGCTGAGATAACAGCCGTAACGCCCAGAATCACGAAGTAGAGATTTTACCCAAAAAACATAGTCAGGACTTACGCAACTGTCACAAGCAATGGTGCGGTGTAACCGCGCCGTGCGCCTAAACAACTACGCGATAAACATAGGAACAGCCGGACGTTTTAGTTGCTGAACTAAATAATTAGATAGTAGTCCATGCTTAATTTGATAAATTGTTTGACCAGTTATATAAGCTAAATTTTTGAGCCGAAGCCAGACTAAAATAGCGCAGGCGATATGATTTCTTTGAATACGACCCTTACGGCATTGACATGATTCAATGCCAGTCAATTGCTTTAATTCGCGGTGAAACTCTTCAATTTTCCATCGAACCTTACACACTTTTTGTACAACATCCGTAGAATCTTGAGATAAATCGTTTGTAGCGATAAAATCCGTTCTGTCGGTCGAGACAGTTACTCGGAATAGTTTCACTTTTTTAGCTTGAGGAAACTTTTTTATTTTTATTATTTTACCTGATATCAACTCCTCCTCATTCCAAGATAATGATTCAATCCTTTTATAATTTTCAAGACAATTAGTATCATCTACAAGTCGATTACGTTTCAAAGGACAATAATAATATTTTCCTAAGCCATCAATGTATAACATTAATTTATTTGTGGCATACCAACTGTCCATTAACACAGCTTGGAATGGTAAAACCTTATGATATACAAGGTTTTGCAGCATTTCTGTTACATGGTCTATTTTAGTTTTACCATCTGAGTCTGGGTCATAAATACGATAGTCAACCACCCAAAATTTTCCTTCTTCATGATTGACATATATACAATTTATTAAGCCGATACCCTGGATTACACCATGTTGGTTGCCACTATATTGTCGTTTACTTGTCTCTATTTCTGTGGCGTATCGTTTATCCAGCACCGTGTCATCAAAAACTAGATATGCAGTATCACTCACTTGGACGATATCTTTAACATTATCCCAAAGCAAACGAGGTGTTAACTTTTCATTTTTGAGATAACGGTTAATTTTATCATGACTGATCTGATCTAAATGCTCTGCCAAATTCGTGACTGTATAATTAATCTGACTGCTCAACAAGTATTGGCAATAGTTAAGTTTAGTAAATCTCATAAAATACAAGGTTTATTTTATGAATCCTTAACTCTATTTTCTCATAATTTGAACAAGGCTTCACACAGAGACACGACTTTAACTAATTTTCGCAAGCCCCTTGTTAGTAAGCTCATCTTTGCTAGTACATATGTCTTGTAGAAATGCGATCGCCTGTGCCAGTTGCGTCCATTATTCAATACATCTGTACTCAATTTTAGCGATCGCCTGTGCCAGTTGCGTAAGTCCTGATAGTGATACAGCATTGAAAAGCTTATCTCAACGTTATTATATGAGTTTGCTCTACTCATGGTTTTTGACTAATTTTCATGTTTAACTATGTAAATTAGTTACCAATGATTTATATGTAAGTCTTTAAAAGCTGTTTTTGTAGCTATATCACTTGAGTCTGCGACTGTCAATACCAAAATCAGTGCAAAAACATAGGGACGCGACAATGGCCATTGGTGTCAACTTAACGTAACAGTGATGTCCCGCAAGGAACTTAAGTTCCTTGCTAATAGCTAAAGTCATCTAATAGATGACTGAATATCCCCAAAAATCTTTAGTCTACTTCAGTAGACTTTAGCTATTAGCCTGGGAATTTATTCACAGGCGGGTAAGGAAGCGAACAGTTAAGCTATTTCTAGCTTAAGTTGACACGTATGGACAATGGCGCGCCCCTAATGGCAAGCTTTGAAGATTTATCTGCTCAATATTCAGTGTGTTCTATATCAGCCCCCAGCAACAGCAGGCACAATACTGACTTCATCGCCGTCTTTCAAGGTTGTATCTGTGCCATCCAAAAAGCGGATATCTTCGCTGTTGACGTACAAATTCAGAAAACGGCGTGGCTTTCCCGAATCATCACACAGACTCGCTTTAATACCAGGAAAGCTTTTTTCTAACGAGTCTAAAAGTTCAGCAATGTTACTACCACTAGATTCTAGTGTAGCTTGGTTATTAGTAAATTTTTGAAGTGGGGTAGGAACTAAAACTTTTACAGCCATAGGAGAAAAAAGTTAATAGTGAAGAGTTCGCAATGAAGTTAAGAGGAGCCAGTTAGGTGCAGGGGTTCGCCTGGTTCCTTAAACTGGCGTTGAGGAGTTAGGAATAAAACTCATAACTCCTAACTAAACGAGGACTTGCTGCCATTCCAAGCGATCTAGTGTACGCGATCGCTCTAAGGCCCGCTCAAAACTATCTAGTTTAGCATCAATAGTCAAAGGTTCACCAACATAGCCTTGTACTGCTTCTTGGGTTTTCAAACCATTGCCAGTGATGTAAACCACGGTAGTCTCATCTGGATCAATTTTGCCAGCTTCTACCAATTTTTTCAGCACGGCAATAGTTGTACCACCAGCTGTTTCTGTAAAGATGCCTTCGGTTTCCGCTAGCAGCTTGATTCCTTCAATAATTTCTGCGTCGTTGACTGATTCAATATTACCGCCAGTTTTTTTAGCGATTTCAACTGCGTAAATTCCATCTGCTGGGTTGCCTATCGCCAGTGATTTAGCAATTGTATTCGGTTTGACTGGCTTAATGAAGTCGCGGTCAAGTTTAAATGCTTCGGCGATGGGGGAACAACCTTCAGCTTGAGCGCCACTGAAACGCACATCCTTGCCTTCCACTAAACCGACTTCGACAAATTCTTGGAATCCTTTGTAAATTTTTGTAAATAGCGAACCTGAAGCCAGAGGAGCAACGATATGGTCTGGTAGTTGCCAACCCAGTTGTTCAGCCACTTCAAAGCCCAGAGTTTTGGAACCTTCAGAATAGTAGGGGCGCAAATTAATATTGACAAAACCCCAACCATGTGTATTAGCAACTTCTGAACAGAGGCGATTCACTTGATCGTAGTTACCCTTAACTGCCATGAGGGTAGGGCTGTAGATGAGGCTGCCTAAAACTTTACCTGCTTCCAAGTCAGCGGGGATGAACACACAGCAATCTAAACCGGCGTGGGCTGCGATCGCTGCTGTAGAATTAGCCAAGTTTCCGGTGCTAGCGCAGGAAACAGTAGTAAAACCCAATTCCCGCGCACGGCTAAGAGCAACTGACACCACCCGATCTTTAAAGCTAAGGGTGGGCATGTTGACAGCATCATTTTTAATATAAAGTTTGTTTAAACCTAGGCGACGTGCGAGGCGGTGGGAACGAACCAGGGGAGTCATCCCAGTTCCCACATCTATTACATTGTCAGTTGCAACGGGCAAAAAGGGACGGTAGCGCCAAATGGAATTTGGCCCAGCTTGAATTTTTTCACGGGTGACGGACAGACGTAGAGCGCTGTAGTCATACTTGACTTCTAAAGGCCCAAAACATAACTCACAGACATTGCTGGCATTGAGTTCATATTCTGCACCACATTCCTTACACTTCAAGGACTTAAAGGTGGCGGTGCTGAAGAGCGGATGTGTAGTTGTTGCCTGAGTCATAGATCTACTTTCCCTGTTTGTCCGTCAACTGTCGCTCGCATAGTAACACGAGTAAAATTACTAGTCAAACATACCCGACTAATTTTGTCGGGTATGTTTGACTAAAAATTCTGGAGGGACATATAGGTCAGTACGTGAAAATTCAGTTAACAATTATTACTTTACGCACTTAAAAGCATAATTAATACTAATAACTTATGCATGTGTAATTACTCAGCTTGGGTATCATCTATAAGATGTTTTTAAATAAAATGGCTAGCTCTCTACGCAATATTACGTTTTTTTATAAAGTCACTTTTATTTTAATACCAGTAATTAAACTGTTTCAAATTCGATGATCTTCGTTTTAAGGTTCTACTATTAGATTCCTAATTTGTAAAAATCACAAGTTGAAGGTTAATAACCAAAGACTCTGGAATCTAATTTAAAAGGGCGCAATCAGAAATTGCGTACTGCTATGACTACGTACAAAAGCTAGATATTGACAGGTTGAAGCAGTAATTATTGCTCCGAAATAATATTTTTGTGTCTGAATGTCTGCAAACTCAAGTTTGGGTTTGAGGCCTCAGGCAGATTATGCATTTTATTCCAGGAAAAAATCTACTGATTAATTACACTAATTCGATGAAATTTTCGCAGCAATTTGGCAAAAAAAAACGGCATAAATTTTACCATTCTTTAGTGACAACAGCATTATTAGCGAATGGAATTTTCCAACTTGTAGCACCTGTATTAGCTGATGGCACAACTGCTGGTCAATCCATTAGCAACACGGCGACTGCGACCTACGAAGATCCCAACAGTCCCGGAACAACAATAAATAGTACATCTAATACGGTCGTTGTGACTGTAGCAGAGGTCGCTGGTATCACTGTCTCGGCATCTGGTGTGGAAGATCGTAACGGTGGAACTGTTGGAATTGGCGATTTACTCATTTATACCTACACTCTAACAAACGTAGGTAACGACCCCACCCAATTCCGCATTCCTAACTTAGCTACAACAACTGGGCCGGGTACAGTGTCTGGTACATTGCCTGATGGTACTCTGAATAACTTGCAATACAGCACCGACGGTGGTAAAACCTGGCAAGATATCACTAGCACTGAAGTCTTAACACCCTCGGTTTCCCCTGGTGGTACTGTATTAGTGCGTGTACCTGTCACCGTCCAGGCTGGCGCTAATACCAACGACGTAATTACCGTTACCCTTGGTAATACTCCTGGTAATGCTCAAAACCAACTGCGAACTCCCGATGGTGGTGACGTTTACACTGTAGATAACTCTGATGGTAGTGTTGCTGGTGAAGTAGCTGGTTCACCCGTCAACGGTACGCGAGAAGCCAGCGCCACGCAGCAAATTAAGGTTGGTTCCACCCTCAAGAATTATACCTTAGCCACAATTCTCAAAACACGCAGTACTTACAGCAATGCTGGGACACCCCAAATTACAGATGATAAACTCACCTATGATTTGAGTGTACGGGTGGAGTCCAATGACCCAACAGGACAAGGAATTACTCCAGCACCACTAGTGGGTACCAGCATCAAGGTTGATGGTGCGGCTGGTACTTACATCTTGGTTTCTGATGCGATTCCTGCGGGTACAGATTTAGCAGTTGCACCAACTCCACCTGCTGGATGGCAAGCAGTGTATACTACCGATGGGATTACGACTGATGCCAATACAGCCAATTGGAAAACCTTCCCCTTAAAAGGTGCTGACACTCTCCCAGGTATCACCCGCGTTGGTTTTATTAATCAGCCATCTTCAATTAGTTCCATTGCTCCTGGTGCTACAGTCAGTGGCTTCTCGATTCAGCTAGCCATTGAATCAACTGCAACTTCACCCTTGACCGTTGCTAACATAGCTCAATTGTTTGGTCAAACTCCTGGTACTAACGCCCCAGTATATGACGAATCTGGTGATCAAAATCCCAGCAACTACGATGGCTCTCCAGGTAGTATGACACCTCCTCCAGGTACAGATAGCAACACCCCTGGTGATGGTGTTCCCGATACTCTACCGCCTACCAGTGTTGATGACGGCTTTATTGATAACCCAACATCCCCGGAAACAGGAACAGACAATAGCAACAACAACAGTGGTACTGGCCCAAGCGGTGAGGCAAACATTTTCAAGTTAGAAACACCTGTTAATTCAGCGATACTCAACGGGCCGCAGAATGCACCAGATGCTGTTGGGCCATCAGGTCAAACCAACGATGACTTCACCAACAAATCTTCTTTGATTCCCGCTGGAACATTGCCTGGTACGAAAATTGATCCAGCAGCCGTTGGATTCACTAACACAATTAAAAACAATGGCACTAGCGCTGGTACTCTCACACTAACGCCAATTCCACCAGCCAATCTCAAAGATTTACCGGATGGGACTAAAGTAACCGTTACTTATGGTGGTCAGTCTGCTGTCTATACCTACAATCAAGGAACAGGAACCTTTGCAACCGCCAGTACACCGATTACTATCCCCAACGTTGCTGCTGGTGCAACTATCAATTATGGTGTGGAAATTGATCTGCCAACTAACACATCCCTGTCAACCGATACCATCCCAGACTATCCAGGCGATAAAGAATTTGGCTACCCAGTTTATATCAAAGCCTCGATTGATACAAATGCAGATAATATCTCTGATAGTGAAAACCTCACTATCGATCGCGTCTACACTGGCTATTTAAAACTGGTGAAACTGTCACGAGTGCTACCAGGAACTGGGCCAGCAGTTGGTACAGGTCAAGATGACTTTGAGTCTACACCAGCTACCAATGGTATCGACCCAAATGCCAGCGTTGCTGATGTACCAAGAACACCTGCACCTGGAAATATTATTGAGTATCAAATTCGGTACAAAAATATTTCTGATCCTCAAGCCGGCAGCGGTAACGTGATTTTGAATGCTGACAAGGTTGTAATTACTGAAGATGGCACAACCTTTGATGATACTCCTGCTGGTACTAACAATTGGGCGCTAGACAACGATAAAAATGGTCAAATTGATACCAGCAATGTCGTAGGTTCAGCTAAGGATTCTGGGACTGCAACCATCCAATTCTACAGCGGTAATAACCCAGCTAACATTTCGGGCATTGACCAAACCGGAACCACAGTAACCACTGATGTCACTAAGTATGTAGACACTGTTACTAGCAAAGTTACACCAGGTGAGCAAAGAACATTTACCTTCCGACGCAAGGTGAATTAATACCATTTTCGATTGTGAAAGAGGAAATCAATAAGCTTTTGAGTACTGTAATTGCGGCAATTATTTTTTCAATTAGTTTAAGTAGTTTCCGCAATTGAAAAGCAAAATTTTGGAAATTTCTAGAGGTAATCAGATGAAGAGTGTTTATATTGCAGGTGTGGGAGCGATCGCTTTAATTGCTACAGTTCCATTAATCAGCCAAATGCCGGGATTGGCTTCTTTATGGCAGTCTGGAAGCGCAACTGCCCAGAATATCAAAAGTCAACCACAAATACAGCTACGTCTAGAAGCAGAAAAGCAAGTGGTGACACAGGATCAGCAGGGTAAGCAAATTCAGAAATGGCAAGCTTTGAAAGGTCAAGCTGTGGTGCAGCCAAAAGATGTGTTGCGCTATACCTTGAATGCTGAAAATATCAGCGATCGCCCAGTTAAGAATCTGACTCTCAATCAGCCCATTCCCAAAGGAATGGTATACGTGCTGAAATCTACCAGCGTAACTAACAATGCCAAGATTACTTACAGCATCGATGGCGGACGCAGTTTTGTAGAAAATCCCACTGTTAAAGTCACCCTCCCCAACGGCAAAGTGGAAACTCAACCAGCACCAGCAAGTGCTTACACTAACATTCGCTTACAGATACCAGCGGTGGCAGTAAAGACGACAGTCAAAGCGACTTATGAAACTCAAGTGCGCTAATTTAGACCATCAATCTGAAATCTGTTTTTATAGCGACACCAAAGATAAACATCATCCGCCCTTCCCTATTAACAAAGGGGAAGGCAATTCAATCTCTATGTATTTTTACTGTTTATAAAAATGCTTTTTTGACAAATAAAATGGCATTCAGAGGAGATGAGTTCAGTGATCCGTCCTCAAAAACGAAAGCAGATGAGTTATGGCAGCAGCTTACGCCAGCGGCTAACTGTAGCTGTTCTGCTGGGAAGTTTTTTGCAAATTAATATACCTATACCAGCACAAGCACAACAAAGTCAATCTACATTAAACATTACTAATCAAGCTACCTATACTTATACAGATCCTGCTAATGATGCTGAATATCAAGGAGTTTCTGGCCAACTTAACCAGAATCGTAATCCATTAGTTGACCCAATAGGACGAATTTTAGGCTGTGCGGGTACAGTCTTACCCAACTACACAGGTTTTGCAGTTGGCGTATACGAACCTAACCCTAGCGACCCCACAGGAACAGAATTAGGACGATTAGCCTCTCTGACTCGCACAGAGTTACCTGATATTCCTAATAACAATATTCCTGGTGGCAGATCGCCAAATATTGAAAATAGTAATCCCTACTTTATTACCAATAATCCGGCTGGTGTCTATAACTTCCTACTCGATCCGAATAAGGGTCAAACCGATCTAGGTAAAACATACATTTTTGTAGTCAATCCGCCTGCAAACTCCATCTACCAGCAACGGCGGATCAAGATTGAAATTATTGGTAATAATGGCACGACTGATAACAGTGTTATTCAATATGTTGCTTCTGCTTTAGATGGCCAGCCAATCAGTCTCCAAGGTGAAACCAGCGTCAGAGGCACAGTTGTTTTAGTTCCTAATGCGGAATTAGTCGGACTGGACTTATTAGCCTTTGAATTGACCACAAATATGTGTCAAACAAATCAGGTGCAACTGGTCAAAACAGGCGATCGCGCCACTGCTGAACCTGGTGATACGGTCATCTACCGCCTATCGGTGAGAAATTTGGCTGATACTGATTTGAACAATGTTGTTGTCACCGACAACTTACCTTTAGGATTCAACTTCTTAGCTAAATCTGTGCGGGGAGAGTTAGACGGTCAACAAGTGACCATTACCTCTGAACGTAGTGGAAATACGGTAATATTCCGCACAAATATTAATATCCCCACCGAGAAAGTACTGAATATTGCTTATGCCGCTCAACTAACGAACGATTCCCAGCGCGGTACTGGCCGCAATAGTGCGATCGTCAATGCACTTCGAGCCGACAACCGTTTTAGCATCAAAGACGGCCCTGCAACTCACCAGTTAAAAATTAGACCAGGTATTGTTACTGACTGCGGCACGATCATTGGTCGCGTGTTTGTGGATAAAAACTTTGATGGTGAACAGCAGCCTGGTGAGCCTGGAGTTGCCAATGCAGTGATTTATCTGGAGGATGGCAACCGTATTACCACAGATCCCAATGGTTTGTTCTCTGTAGCCAATGTCTTACCAGGAAGCCACACAGGCGTATTAGACCTCACTAGTGTCCCTGGCTACACTCTAGCTCCCAACCGGAAATTCCGCGAACGCAATAGCCAATCTCGCTTAGTGCGTTTAGAGCCTGGTGGCTTGGTACGTATGAACTTTGGAGTCACCCCCACTTCCCAGGAGCAAGTCAAGAAATGAAATCCAGGATGCACCGTGCAACTACTTTTAACCTGAAGTTGATGGGAGCTATGGTAGGAGCCATCAGCTTTGTTTTGTATCCTGTCATTGCCGATGCTGAAGTCAAAGACAACCCACAGACTCTAACAAATCAAGCTGACACTAACTCTATTCATACTCAAAAGACAGTGGAATCTCAACAAGCCGCTGATACGAAAATGCAGAGCAAGAAGTCTGTACCACATGTCCCTGGAAAGCAAATAAAACCGTTTCAACCAGCAATTGATACCCAGTTACCAAGAGGTTTAAAAAAAACCGTCACAGCTTCCTCAACTCAAATACAACCATTTCAACCAGAAACTTCTGCCGAATTGCCCAGAGGCTTACGCAAAATAGCAGCAAAACAAAATAAGGGTGATGACGCTAAAGAAAGTACGGCAGCTTCTACAACTTCAACAGCAATCAAAATCCTCACACCAACAGTTGATAGCGTAATAGACGTACCAGCTACCACAGTAATCATACAATTTCCGGCTAGTAATCAGGTAGAACTGCGGGTAAATGGTGTTTTGGTAGACCCTTCTTTAGTAGGACGCACGGAAAGTGATGCTAGTAATAACTTAGTAACGCAGACATGGTACGGTGTCTCTTTACAAGTAGGTGAAAATACTATTTCTGCACAAGTGGTGGGAGGAGCAGAACCTTCTGTAACGGTGCGGGTAGTGGTACGAGGAGCATTGCAGCAACTAACAGTAGAAACCATTGAGGCTCGTATCCCGGCTAATGGACGTTCTACAGCTACAGTTCGGGGTCAACTGATTGATGGCAATGGCAATCGTTCTAACCAAGATGCTGTGGTAACTTTAATACCTACTGCTGGAGAGTTTGTTGAACCAGACTTTAAACCTGATCAACCAGGATTTCAAGTGGAAGCCCGTAACGGACAATTCACAGCAACTTTGCGAGCGGATTTGAAGGCGCAAACTGTGCGAATTCGGGCAGTAGCTAATGATTTAGAAGCCTTTACCCAACTGCAATTTGAAACAGCGTTACGTCCTAGTTTGGTGACTGGGGTAGTGGATTTACGTTTGGGCGCTAGAGGTACAGATTATTACGGTAGTTTCCGTGATTTCTTGCGTTCTGACAAAGACACCAGAACCCAATTAGATTTTCACTCAGCGCTATTTGCTACAGGTACTTTTGGAGAGTGGTTGTTTACTGGTGCATACAACAGTTCTCGCAATTTGAACGAAGATTGTAACTGTGATAATCGCCTGTTTAGAACCCAGCAATTTAGCGATCGCAACTATCCTGTCTACGGCGATAGCTCTAGAGTTGATGTTGTCACTCCTTCCATTGACAGCGTATTTGCGCGTTTTGAGCGTTCCACTAACATCCCTGGAGCCGCACCTGATTATGCTATGTGGGGTGACTATAATACTGAAGAATTTGCGCGATCGTCGCAGCAATTTACTTCTATTACTCGTCAACTCCACGGTTTTAAAGCTAACTATAACCTGGGTAACTTACAATTTACAGGTTTCTATGGCGACCATCTAGAAGGTTTTCAACGCGATACCATTGCTCCTGATGGCACTAGTGGCTACTACTTCCTCTCTCGTCGGGTACTGGTTGGAGGTAGTGAAAATGTCTTTATTGAGTTAGAAGAACTGAATCGTCCCGGTACTGTGTTGGAACGCAAACAGTTAAGTCGGGGGTCAGACTACGAAATCGATTACGATCGCGGTACTCTATTTTTCCGCGAACCTATCCTCCGCACCGATATAGACGAAGCCGGACAAGTCTTGGTACGCCGGATTGTAGTTAGTTATCAATACGATAGTGAAAACTCTGACAGTAATATCTTTGCTGGTCGTTTGCAATACAATCTTTCCCGGACTCTCAACCAGGAAAGCTGGTTAGCAGCTACTTTTGTCCAAGAAAATCAAGGGGTACGTGACTTTCAACTCTACGGTGCAGATGCACTGGTAGCTTTGGGTAACAACGGCAAATTAATTGCAGAATATGCCCATTCTAATAATGATTCCGACGTGATTGGCAAGGTAAGTGGTGATGCTTACCGCTTGGAAGCCGAGGGTAAAATTACCAATGGGATTCAAGGTCGTGCCTATTATCGTTATGCTGATACAGGTTTTGCTAATAATGCCACTATCAGCTTTGTCCCAGGACAAACTCGTTATGGAGCGCAGCTTACAGGTAAACTGACCTCAACTACGAATCTGCGGGTGCAATATGACCACGAAGACAATTTTGGTATTGCACCACAACCGTTAGATACTTTTGAAGAACTGTTTGCACCACGTTCTGAGGCGACACCAGGGAGCAAAGTTGATAATTCGCTCTCCACGATTTCTGCTGGGATTCAACAACGCTTAGGTAAAGCTACTGTTGATGTCGATTGGATTCATCGCGACAGGGAAGACCGTATTCCTACCAACGCCCTCAGTAGTACTTCCGATCAATTGCGATCGCGTTTTACTCTTCCCATTGCTAAGAATCTGACTTTCCAAGCCCAAAATGAACTCACTTTATCTTCCGATAAGGATAGCGTCTACCCAGACCGTACCATCTTAGGCTTGAATTGGGCAGCAATCCCTGGTGTTAATATCAGTCTTGCCCAACAATTTTATACTAGCGGTCAGTATGACGGTAATTCGATCACCAGCTTAAGTGTCAACGGCGAACACAAACTAGGGCGTGATACTACCTTGACTGGTCGTTACACAATTTTGGGAGGTGCAAATCAACTAACTACCCAAGGAGCAATTGGACTGAACAATCGTTGGACTATTGCTCCTGGCTTGCGGCTTTCTTTGGCTTATGAACATGTTTTTGGCAACTTCTTAGGACGGACAGCAGCAGGTCAACAATACGCCCAACCTTTCGCCGTTGGTCAATCTGCTTCTGCGATCGGTTTTGAGGGTGGCGATAGCTACGGCGTTGGACTGGAATATAGTGATAATCCGGAGTTTCAAGCTAGCGCTCGTTATGAGCATCGTACTTCTTCTGGTGGTTCTAACACCGTGATTTCCGCAGCAGCTACGGGTAAAATTTCCCCTGCTTTGACTGGCTTGGTGCGTTTTCAACAAGCAAACTCTTCCAACCAAAAGCTTACAGGATTGGGAGATACAGTTAACCTGAAGGTGGGTTTAGCCTACCGCGACCCCAACGACGATAAATTTAATGCTTTGTTGCGTTATGAATATCGCCAAAATCCGGCGGTGATTCCTGACACTATCTTGTTAGGTAGTGGTACGGGGTCGGAAGACCATACTTTTGCTTTTGAAGGTATCTACGCTCCTAACTGGCAATGGGAATTCTATGGTAAGTATGCTTTGCGTAATAGTACTTCTTACTTGGCTAATGATTTAGCGGGTACAAGTACAGTCAATTTAGCACAATTGCGGGCTACTTATCGCCTAGGATACAGCATGGATTTGGTGGGTGAGGCTCGTTGGATTGGTCAATCTAACTACACTGAGACAGGCTTTGTTGTGGAAACAGGTTATTACCTCAGTCCTAATTTGCGCCTTGCTGCTGGGTATGTGTTTGGTAACGTCGATGACCGAGATTTTTCTGGGACACGTTCCGCAGGCGGCCCTTATTTGGGTTTAACCTTGAAACTCAACGAGTTATTTGATGGCTTTGGACAGCAAAAAATTCCGCCACCGCAGCAACAGCAATCAACAACCTTAGTCAATAGACTCAAGAATGTAACGTCGGGCAGAGATGCACCATGATGCGTTTATACATAAAGTCAATTTGAATGCACATGGTATATTTTCGCAGACTTTGGGCAAACTCAATAGCAGGCGATCGCTTCAGTACGTTAGCGAAGTTCTTCCCCAAGAAACTTGCTACCCATCTCCAGTACAGCATCTCTAAACCAGTGATAAATGTCGTAATTCACTTGTTATCACCTAATTAAAGCCTGGATGTGAGGATCTAGTGAATCAGTTATGAGCCTATTTTTTAAGTATCTTTTAAAGGAAATTTTCTTACCAAGACGTTGCGCGAAAGTTAAATCTCTCAACCTGCAAAGAAAATGGCTTGGTAGCCTGGCGCTATTACTATGCACCTGGGGCTATTGGATGCAACCAGCTCAAGCTGAAGGTAGTAGGAATCTCTACCCTAGTGGTGCTACTGGTTCTAGGGCTAACCTAGAATGGCGGACAAGCAAGTATGGGCCTAGCACTCCTGAAGATAATTCTCTCCTACGGCGCACATTGCTACAAGTTTATGCGAAAAAAGATGAGTACATCCTTTTAGGTTCTAGTTCGGTTGGCGTGGATAGTGCTGACATCTTAATTTATGGCAGCAAAACAGGTCGAGTAGGTAATGAAACTCTATCTGATCTTTTATTTCAATGCTCTGTCCAAAGAAGCGATACTAAAAATACAAATCAAGGTAAAATCACTAGCCGTAATCAAGAATTAGCAGGGCCAGCCACAATCAAAGATGCAACGAATGCAACACCCGGTCTGGAAGTTACTAATGGCTACGTACCTTGTTACTATAAAGCTCCATCTGATGGGATTTATTATGTAGTTTTCCACGGTCGTAGTGGAGGTAGTAGTGATTTTGATGGCGCTCCTACACGAAATATTAACTTGCCTAACAACTTTCAAGACCCATTAGGAACTAGTATAGCTGCCTGGGATGTGACGGTACGCAGCAGTCTAACTTCTACAACAGATATTAATGGGCGATTATTTGCTGACTATTTAGCAGTGTACACAGGAGATAATGGCAGACCTATTGAATCTGTATTCTATCTTGTCACCAAAGATGGTTATCAATATAAAACTGCTCTTAATGGCTTAGATCCCAATGGATTTGTGATTTATGGTAATGAGGTAGGCTACTATGACAGCGATGGAAAAACACCCCTTTATCATGATGTTCTTGGCAGTAATGGAGCATTAGCAACTCTTCAAGGTGGAACCAATCTGGCCCTACCTAATCACGTTATTTTCTTCAGTAATCCTCAAACTAGCTCTGGTGCAAATGAAGCTATCACAGCCCGTGGTATACCCCTGTCACCCATACTTCCAGAAATCACTAATCCCAGTTTTGCGGGTACAGCAGGAGGTAATAACTCTAACCAAAATACAGGCGGGACTTTTAAATTCGACAGCAAAGTAGCAGGCAACTATCAAATAGTCATCAGCCAAGATGGTAAAGATTTTGACCCTGCTAACGTCAACAACCGGGTGCTACGAGGAATTATGACGGCATCTGGAACTCAAACCGTTACCTGGGATGGCAAGAATAACAGTGGTAACTTTTTCCCCGTAGGCACAGACTACCCAGTTAAAATTACAACTCACGCTGGAGAATATCACTTTCCTCTGATAGATGCGGAAAACAGTACTAAGGGGGGGCCAAGCTTTACCCTCCTGAATACCACAAATTCCTTGGGAAATACCACAGGGTTTTATGATGATCGTGGTTATCGTACATTGTCTGGGGTGAATGTGGGAACAGTGAATAGTGTGCTGTGTGGAACTTCCGCACCTTCCATACCTAACAGTAACCCGATAACAGGATTTGATACTACCACCAATCAGCGGGCATTCGGTGCCAACCCTGGTAGTAATACTAATGCCTCTTGTACAGGCTCTTTTGGTGATGCTAAAGGATTAGATCTATGGACTTATGTTCCCAGTACACCAGCTTTTGCTTATCTGAATATTATTCCATCAACTTCTTACGAGGTTTCACCATTAGCAGGTAAAGTTATCATTAACGAAGTTCTATACAATGAAACAGGTACTACTATTGCTGCTGACACTAATGATGAGTTTATTGAACTTTACAATGCTTCTGCATCTGCTGTAGATTTGAGTGGTGTGAAGCTCACAGATGGCAACCTCATCGTTGGTAGTACTGATGCTGCTGGCGGGTTTAGTTATAGATTTCCCGATGGTACAACTTTACAACCAGGTCAGTATGCTGTGATTTGGATTGGGAATAATAAACCCAACCAGCAAGCAACAGCAGCAGCTTTTCAAACTTGGTTGGGACTGACTCCTAAACTCAATAATTCTGGTGATGATGTTTGGTTGTACGATAACCAAAATAAAATTATCGACTATGTTGCCTATGGTGCAGGTAGTGGAGTAAATACGCCTCCGCCAAGTTCTCTGAATCTCTGGGACAACACCTATCAGTCCTCTTTAGCTGGAAGTGGTAATGGTCAATCTATCAGCTTGACTCCAAATGGTCAGGATAGTAATAGCAGTGCTTGCTGGGAAGCTAGTACCAGCAAAAATGCTAGCGCACGGTGTCCAAACTACTTGCCAACCAGAGATACTGATACTATCGGTAGTCGTATTACCAGCGTAGGTGAAAACAATAACGGCGCTATTGCTGCTAATGCAAAGCTTTTGTTAATTAAACGCATCACCCGCATCAATAATCAAGATTTAACAGACATTGTAGATGGTCGTAGTGATGTTGTTAGTAATGCAGCAAACTATGTGCCAGAACCTTATGCTTCTGATGATAACGATGACAAATGGCCTGCTGGCTACTTGCGAGGATTGATTAATGCTGGCACTGTGAAGCCAGGGGATGAGGTGGAATACACTATCTATTTCCTCTCTAAGGGGCCGAGTAATGCTACTAATGTCAAATTCTGTGACTTAGTTCCTAGCAATACTAGTTTTCTTGCTACTGCTTTTAATGGTCAGACTCCTAGTGATGGTGGGTTAGGAGGAGCAGATCAAGGTATTGCCTTGGCTGTTGGTTCTAATACACCTACGGTTTATCTTAGCAATATAGAAGATAGCAGCGATCGCGGCCGTTTTTATCCTGCAAACGACCCAGCCACACCTTCATACTGTGGTGCTAACACTAATGGCGCTGTGGGTGTAAATATCACCAGAAGCCCAGATTTACCCAACCTCCCCGCAGCAACTAATTCTGGCACACCAGTTAGTTCTTATGGCTTTATTCGCTTCCGCACCAAGGTGAAATAATACCATTTTAGATTTTGGATTTTAGATTTTAGATTGTGAATAGGCTTGTAAATCACGCTTTTGTGAATTAATCACACGCAATAAGTTTTAATTTTGGTAGCTTTTATACTTTTTTTGAAAAGTAGACACTTCAATTTCTAAAACTATGGCTGTGGCTTAAATAACAAAATCCAAAATCCAAAATCCAAAATCCAAAATCGAATCAGCCGCCACTGACAGGGGGAATTAACACTACTTCATCACCATCTTGCAGGAGGGTATCTGGTTCCACAAATATCAAATTAATCCCAAAACGCGTGAGTTCACGCCATTTGGCTAGTTCTGGGTGTTCGAGAATGAGGCGATCGCACACCTCTAGGACTGGCGTACCATGAGGAAATTCCAGTACTAGTTCTGAAACCCCATAGGCTTCTTGATAAGCAGCAAATAATTTGACAGTAACTGTAATTGCAGACTCAGACATACAACATACTCTGATTACACCAGTAACCAGTTTAATAATTGAAGAATACCTTATATCTATTGAAATTGATCATAGATTTACATGAGTTTCCTGAGTCAGTATTTTTACCAAATAAGGCGAAGGCTAAAGGTATAGTACTGATATCGTTCTTTGTTGCTTTTCTGTTTCCCTTTTCAAAGTTTGTTTAACCAAAGATACTTGTTATCGTTTGGAACTACAAAAAAACATTTGTCGTCAGATTAATTTATAGTCAATTTCAGGCAGATCATCAATGTTAAAGCCTGTTTTTATTTTTACAGCATCTATATTTGTTTATAAATTTGACATCTTATCTGAAATATGGTTCTTTCAGATTGTAATTAATTATGTCCATACCAAATTGAGATGCTGCCTAGCAAGCTAATACATGTTTATTTTCGCATCGTGTTGGTTATCAGTTTCCGTGGTCGTTTGTTAATAGCCAAACAATTGACTACTGATAAGTTCTCAGCATTAGCGATGTCAACTAAATGCGTATTAGCAGCTAGCTTTCTGACACTAGATTTATCGGTTCATAAGGGGAGTTAAAAGTGATCAGGATTTTAGTAGATGCTGATTTAATATTAGAAGCTTTGATGAATCGTCATGAATTTGGAGAAGATGTCAGAAAATTGTTGGATATGGTACATCCATCCATTCAGATGCACTTAACAGATGTAGGTTGGCAAAAAATTTACGCTTATACCAGTCGTTTCAATAATAGTAATATTGCTGAGATAGTAGTTAATTGGTTACAAGAAAAAATTCAAATATGTGTTGTTGATCAGACGATCTTGCAAAAAGCGCGATCGCTAAGAGTGAAAGATTTTGAATCTGCTGTAGAGTTAATCTGTGTCAGCGATCGCCAACTGGATGCGATCGTTACCCATAAACAAGAAGATTTTGCGGAACCTCCAAGTAATTTCTGGGTTTGGTCGGTAGCAGATTTGTGGTTGCGTGCAAATTTAGAGAGTCAGTTAGCAAAAAATGGGTTTAAAGCCCCGTCCTTTGAGGACGGCTTTTTGTGGTAGTATTGTGCTTGGCGGTAAAGCGCACATATAAAAAGCCGAGTAGGTCAAGTAGACAACTCCTAGCCATTGTTATTAAAAATAGGTCGGTGGGGCATCCCGACTTTAAAGCTCAGTTAATGTCCTATGCAGTAGCAGGAGTCGCTGAGAAGCCCAGACCTACAGCTTGCTGAGGTGTGGGAGTATGTCACCGTAGCTTGAAAAAGGAGGCAGGAGGCAGGAGAGAGAAGTGAACAATTATTTCTCATACCCCATTGCCCCCCATCCCCCCATCCCCTCACTCCTCTGATGGGTTTTTCAACTCAATACTCAAATTCGGCAGTCCGTCTAGTTTTTCCGCAAGCTCGATTTCTTCTACTGATGGCACGAAAATCCTTAAGCCTGCTGGTACACACTCAACTTCAATAGGGGTTGTGCCAACCATCTCACCATCTAAGACAACCTTTTGGGGTGGGTCTGTGGTAATTTTGACTTGTTTGGCTCGTAAGTAGCCGATGTCATCTCTTTCTGCGGCAGTGCCTGAAGATGCTGTTTGAAATAGGTGATATGTAGCAGCGATCGCTCCGGCTTTATTAGCTGGAGCTACTATTGTTAAATCTAATAATCCATCATCATAAACGATACCTGCCGGGCCTTGAGCTAATACTGAAGTGGGAGGGGCAGCGTTTGCCACTGTCACTGCTGAGGCAGTAGTTTTAATTATCTTATCCTCGGTTTCAATCTCTACATCAAAACTCTCTAATTCCCGGAGTTGCTGGATTCCTGCTAAGATGTATGCCATGATACCGAAACGCTTCTTAGCTTCTCGGTCTGCCTTTTCCACAGTTTCAGCCTCAAAACCGATACCAGCCAGCAGTACCATCGGCAGACCGTTGCAATAAGCTACATCCACATTCTTGGTGAATCCCTGCAATATTGTCTGACAGGCTGCTTCGATTGTATCTGGAATTCTTAAAGCTGTGGCAAAAGCGTTGGCTGTGCCGCGAGAAATGATACCAAACGGGATGTCGGTGGCTACTACTGCTGCTGCTGCTGCTGAGAGAGTACCATCACCCCCAGAAGCTATAATTGCATCTACACCCCGTTCTACTGCTGCACGGGCCAATTCGTCAGCACCGACTTCTTCGGTTGTAAAATAAATATCTAAGTCAATTTCCGACTCTAACAAAGTCTTAATCTGGATCAGTTCCTGTTCTGGGTCACCTTGACCCGCAACCGGATTAAATATCAGGCAGGCGGAGCGATTCATAGAAATCAAACTTCAGCTTTTAACAATAAAATAGCAAATTATTCTCAGCATATTTGCGCTCAGGGGTAAGGGTAAGGCAAAGAATGTTGCAAATTTGCTCTGTATATAACAACAAGGTCTGATATTTTGCTATCTTTTGCCTATATTTACACGAAAAATTCTGCTATGCGTCAATTATTACTCTTTTTCGCCTGTATGGCAAGCTACAGCTGTTTGAATATTCACACGGCGATCGCAGCAAGTAAAATGCAATTAGCTCAGAAGCTGAACTGCAATAATGCTCAAACTCAATTAGAAATAAATCAATGCGCTCAATTGTCTTATAAAAATGCTGATCAAAAATTAAATCAAGTTTATCAACAATTGTTACCTAAGTTGTCAAGGTCTAGAAAACAAAAATTGAATGCTGCACAGTTAGCATGGATTAAATTTAGAGATGCCAGTTGTGAGTTTGAGAGAAGTGCATATGAAGGAGGAAGTATTGCTCCTACTATTTATTTTGGTTGTCTGGAAAAAACCACAAAACAGCGTACCCAAGAATTACAAGAATATCTGCAAGCTGACATTTAACAGTAGTCAAGAGTCCATTGTCCATAGTCAATAGTTGAGAATTTTTAGCTGTTGACCTTTCGGGTTCGTCAGTTGCTCATGGGGGACTCGGGGCCCCCACGACCGAAGGAAGTGGGGATTGGGGGAGGAACCCCCAAGATCGCACTGACTCACCATTGACTGTTGATTATTGACCATTGACTGTGGACTATTGACAAACCTAACCTTGATTTAGTGTGCCAGTTGCGTAAGTTCTAAATTAGTAGCAAGATAGGCGTGCCTTAGCCGCCCGTAGAGAAATTAGAAGTTGAAAATAATGTAAAAAAATGTAAAGTAAAACAAAAATAAATTTTAGGTTAATTAAGCGATCGCAATCCGGTAAGGCACCCACTGCGGTAGTCTAGATGAAAGTGAAATTATCGCCTGGTTTGACATATTGTTTTATGACTTCAGTTGTTTCTAGTGCCACGCGCACTATCCGTATTGGTTCTCGTAAAAGCCAACTTGCTCTGGTTCAGACCTACTGGGTACAAGAGCAACTCAAGAATTGCTATCCAGATATTACTTTTGAAGTCCACACCATGTCTACCCAAGGCGACAAAATCTTGGATGTAGCATTAGCCAAGATTGGCGATAAAGGACTGTTTACCAAAGAACTGGAAGTGGGAATGCTCAACCGAGAGATTGACTTTGCAGTTCATTCTCTCAAGGATTTGCCGACTCATTTACCAGAAGGGTTAACCCTAGCAGCAATTACAGAACGGGAAAACCCAGCAGATGCTTTGGTGGTGCATGAAAAACACAAAGACCTGCAAATTGAGACTTTACCAACAGGTGCAGTCATCGGTACATCTTCGCTGCGGCGACTAGCACAGTTACGCCACCAATTTCCTCACTTTACATTTAAAGATGTGCGGGGAAACTTGAATACACGCTTGGCAAAATTGGATGCAGGCGAGTACGATGCTTTGATTTTAGCGGCAGCAGGGTTAGAACGATTGGGAATGAGCGATCGCATTCATCAAATTCTACCCAAAGAAATTTCCCTGCACGCTGTTGGACAAGGAGCTTTGGGCATAGAATGTCGTGCTGATGATAGTGAATTAATCTCCCTACTCAAAGCTATCGAACACCCCCCAACACGCGATCGTTGTCTTGCCGAAAGAGCATTTTTACGGGATTTAGAAGGCGGTTGTCAAGTACCTATTGGCGTAAATACAGAAATCGATGGTGATAATTTAACATTAACAGGTATAGTCGCTAGTGTAGATGGTCAAAAGTTGGTAAAAGACACCATCACTGGCAAAGCCAACAACGCCGAAGCCATTGGTACAGAACTAGCACACTTGTTGCGGCAACAAGGAGCGCAAGAAATTTTGTCAGAAATCTTTGCTGTAATTCAGCGGGGTTCTTAAATTATTGAGCAAGCGATGTGATTAGATAAGTAATCAGTGGTCAGTAGTCAGTAGTCAGTGGTCAGTGGTCAAGAACAAGCAACACCCTACCTTAAGGGTGATAGTCGTTGCTCACTAAGGTTTTACTAACGCGCTTCGCAGCGAAGCTTAGCAGTTGCGCGGCTGTCTGGGAACTGCAAGGGCGCACTGCTTCACAACTAACAATTAACAACTGACAACTGACAACTGACAACTAACAACTAACAACTGTCTAGCCAAAACCAGGGAAAATAAAAATTACCATGCGAATTCTATTCGTTGCAGCAGAGGCAGCTCCCGTTGCGAAAGTAGGAGGAATGGGTGATGTTGTGGGAGCATTGCCCAAAGTCTTGAGAGAAATGGGGCATGATGTGCGGATATTCATGCCTTACTACGGCTTCCTACCAGACAAAATGGAAATTCCCCAAGACCCCATTTGGAGGGGTTATGCCATGTTCCAGGACTTTGCCGTTTACGAAAGCGTTTTGCCTGGTACTGATGTTCCCTTGTACTTATTTGGACATCCTGCTTTCATGCCCCGCCGGATTTATGCTGGAGAAGATGAACATTGGCGGTTTACCTTATTTGCTAATGGTGCAGTTGAATTTTGCTGGAATTACTGGAAACCGGAAATTGTCCATTGCCATGATTGGCACACAGGCATGATTCCTGTGTGGTTGCACCAAGATCCAGATATGACTACTGTTTTTACCATTCATAACTTGGCTTATCAAGGGCCGTGGCGTTGGTATTTGGAGAAAATTACTTGGTGTCCTTGGTATATGCAAGGACATAACACAATGGCAGCGGCGGTGCAATATGCCGATAGGGTAAATACAGTTTCTCCGACATATGCCGAACAAATCAAAACAGCCGCTTATGGTGAAACATTAGAAGGTTTGCTGTCTTTTATTAGTGGAAAATTATCTGGGATTGTTAACGGCATTGATACTGAAGTTTATAATCCAGAAAATGATAAGTACATTGCTCAAACTTTTACAGCCGATACTTTACAAAAACGCAAAGCTAACAAAGTTTCTCTGCAAGAAGAAGTAGGCTTAGAAGTTAATTCTAAAGCCTTCTTAATTGGTATGGTGACAAGGTTAGTAGAACAAAAAGGACTTGATTTAGTAATACAAATTCTGGATCGGTTTTTGGCGTATACAGATGCCCAATTTGTGCTTTTGGGGACAGGCGATCGCTACTATGAAACTCAAATGTGGCAGTTAGCATCCCGCTATCCTGGACGCATGGCAACTTACCTACTTTATAACGATGCTCTGTCACGCCGCATCTATGCTGGCACTGATGCCTTCTTGATGCCTAGCCGTTTTGAACCTTGTGGTATCAGCCAAATGATGGCTTTGCGTTACGGTTCTGTGCCCATTGTCCGCCGTACAGGGGGATTAGTTGATACGGTATCGCACTATGAGCCGATGAATGAAGCTGGTACTGGTTATTGCTTTGACCGTTATGAACCCCTAGACTTGTTCACCTCCATGATTAGGGCTTGGGAAGGCTTCCGTTTCAAATCCCAATGGGAATCACTACAGAAACGTGGCATGAGCCAAGATTTTAGTTGGTATCAATCTGCCAAACAATATGTGAAGTTATACAGATCGATTTATGGTTTGCCAGATGAAGAAGAGCAACAAATATTGCAGCCAGAGTTAGTAGTTAACGAACCAGAAAAAGAACTCCAAGAAATAAATAATCCTGCTTGAAGTTGTTGACAGATGAGTGTTGACTGTTGACAGATGACAGATGACTGTTAACTGTCAACAGTCGGTATTTTTTATTTGGAACTTCCTAATTACTAATTCGTAATTCGTAATTTGTAATTCGTAATTAAAAAGGCTACAGAGCAAACAGTAAAGTTTGAATTTTGTGATTTTCCATCAGTGAATAGTTTAAAGTTAACACTGATTATGAAGAAGGGGAAGGGGGAAAGGGGAAGGGAACCCCATATTTAAAAATAGGGGTTTCAAGTATGGACGCTGATTTTTATCGCACTACGTGGCGGGTATTATCTGATTTGAATATTCTGGGCAATTCAGATAGTAGCTCTATACCATATGGGGAAAAGTTTTAACTTTAATTCCCAACCCCAATTCCCCTTTTTCTTTTCCCCTTTTTGGTAATTACGAATTATCAATTACGAATTATTTTAACAAACAGCCTCTAATAAGTGATGAATCTATCTAGTGAATTGTGGGCAGCAAATCAAGATTTAGCACAAGCTTGTTTAGAGCATCCTTTTGTGCAAGGCATTGGTGATGGGACTCTGGAATCGGCAAAGTTTGCTTACTATGTAGGACAAGATGCTTTTTTCTTGGAAGCTTTTGCCCGTGCTTACAGTATCGCTGCGGCTAAATCACCTGATTGGGTGGGTTTTAGGACATTTCACAACTTGGCTGGTGGAGTTTTACAAGAACTGCGGTTGCATGAAGGCTATGCTTCGCAATGGGGAGTTAATTTGCACTCGGTGTCACCTGGAGCCGCCACCCGTCGCTATACTGATTTTTTGTTAGCTACTGCCTGGGGTGGGGATGTAGGCGTAACTGCTGCGGCTATGTCTCCTTGTATGCGTCTTTATGCCTTTTTGGGAGAACAATTGGCTGATAATGGCATTCCTAATCATCAATACGCCGATTGGATTCGGACATACAGCAGTTTAGAGTTTCAGCCACTAGCACAACAATTAGAAAATTTGGTAGAAAATTACGCTACAGCCAATGCGTTAATTCACTCGACTTACCGTTATGCTATGGTTTGCGAGCGAGACTTTTTTCAAGCTGCATGGGAGCAATACTGATACCGAGTTGCATTCAAAGGTAGTGCGGCGGATGAGGGAGATGAGGGAGATGTTACTTACCCATTTCTAGATACTATTGGAGTGATGGGGTGGGGGACGAATCGCCAATTTCTGGGCTTGTTGCTGGTATAATAATTTTTGGTTAACTTCGCCCGAATAGGTGACTGATAAGCCTCTGTCCAATGGCACTGCGATCATTGGTAAGCGACTCCGTTGCACAGCATTAAAGTAAGTAGGCACATCTTGATTAATACAAATTACGAATTGGTTTGTCCGATAGCGCGAAAAGCTGTGCATATCATCCAGGACAGTAAAATTTGTAGGGTACAAGGTCAGAAATTGATAGTCTGCGGTAGGGCATTTCGTGGACTTAAAACAAAGCTCAACGCCTCCTAAGCAGTAGCCGGATTGGTTGAGAAGCCCACACTGTACAGCTTGCTGTCAGTGTGGGAGTATGTCACATAATACAATCGCAACAATTGCGATGATGGCACCCAAGGAAAAAAGATGTCGGAGAATTTGAGAAGCCAAGTTGTGACGCAAGGAGTGCAGCGATCGCCAAATCGAGCTATGCTGCGTGCAGTTGGTTTTAAAGATGAAGATTTTAACAAAGCTATTGTAGGCATCGCCAATGGCTACAGCACAATCACTCCCTGCAATATGGGGATAAATCAACTAGCGCAAAGGGCAGAAGTTGGGATTAAAAATGCTGGGGCGATGCCGCAAGTGTTTGGCACAATTACCATTAGCGATGGTATTTCCATGGGAACCGAAGGGATGAAATACTCTCTAGTGTCGCGGGAAGTAATTGCAGACTCCATTGAAACCGCCTGTACTGGGCAAAGCATGGACGGTGTGCTGGCTATTGGTGGTTGTGATAAAAATATGCCAGGGGCAATGCTAGCGATCGCTCGCATGAATATCCCTGCTATCTTTGTTTACGGTGGCACGATTAAACCCGGTCACTACAACGGACGCGACTTAACTGTTGTCAGTTCTTTTGAAGCGGTGGGTCAATATAGCGCTGGTAAAATTGACGAAAAGGAATTATTAGAAGTTGAAAGTCGGGCTTGTCCTGGTGCTGGTTCCTGTGGTGGGATGTATACGGCTAACACTATGTCTTCGGCTTTCGAGGCTATGGGGATGAGTTTGCCTTATTCCTCCACAATGGCAGCAGAAGATGCCGAAAAAGCCGACAGTACAGAAAAATCAGCTTTTGTTCTCGTCGAAGCCATCCGCAAACAAATCTTACCCAGGCAAATTATTACCCGCAAGTCTATAGAGAATGCCATTTCTGTAATCATGGCTGTGGGTGGTTCCACAAATGCAGTGTTGCATTTCTTAGCGATCGCTCGGGCTGCGGAAGTAGAGTTAACTTTGGATGACTTTGAAACTATCCGCGCCCGTGTGCCAGTTTTGTGCGATTTAAAACCAAGCGGTAGATATGTAGCTACAGACTTACACAAAGCTGGTGGTATTCCGCAAGTGATGAAAATGCTGCTTTGGCATGATTTACTACACGGAGATAGCCTCACCATCAGTGGTCAAACAATTGCCGAAATCTTGACAGATGTACCCGCAGAACCAGCCGCCGACCAAGATGTGATTCGCCCTTGGAATAACCCCATGTATTCCCAAGGACACCTCGCCATTCTCAGAGGTAATTTAGCAACCGAAGGCGCTGTTGCGAAAATTACCGGAATCAAAAAGGCAGTAATTACTGGCCCCGCACGAGTGTTTGAATCAGAAGAAGCTTCTTTAGACGCAATTTTGGCAGGAAAGATTAAACCAGGTGATATTCTGGTGATCCGCTACGAAGGCCCCAAAGGTGGCCCCGGGATGCGCGAAATGTTGGCTCCCACCTCAGCAATTATCGGTGCTGGTTTAGGAGATGCTGTAGGATTAATTACCGACGGACGCTTTTCTGGCGGTACTTACGGCATGGTGGTTGGTCACGTTGCACCAGAAGCCGCAGTTGGAGGAGCGATCGCACTAGTCCTTGATGGCGATAGCATTACCATTGATGCTCCTGCACGCCTATTGCAGCTAAACATATCCGATGAAGAATTAGCCCGTCGCCGTGCCAATTGGCAACCCCCTGCACCACGTTACACCAAAGGCGTGTTAGCGAAATATGCCAAGTTAGTATCTTCCAGCAGCATTGGTGCTGTGACTGATTTGGATCTGTTTTAAAAGCAGATGAGGGAGATGGGGGGATGGGGGTTGGTAATGGGTAATGGGTAATGGGTAATGGGTAATAGTAAAAAACAATCACCAATTACCAATTACCTATTACCTATTACCAGATTATATCATGTCCGTTTAAACACTTATGATACCTGTGAGGGTTGGTAATGGGTAATGGGTAATGGGTAATAGTAAAAAACAATCACCAATTACCAATTACCTATTACCAGATTATATCATGTCCGTTTAAACACTTATGATACCTGTGAGGGTTGGTAATGGGTAATGGGTAATAGTAAAAAACAATCACCAATTACCAATTACCTATTACCAGATTATATCATGTCCGTTTAAACACTTATGATACCTGTGAGGGTTGGTAATGGGTAATGGGTAATGGGTAATAGTAAAAAACAATCACCAATTACCAATTACCTATTACCAGGCAAACCGACTATATCGTAAGTAATTAGCCGAACTTGATATAAGTCATGCATAAAAATACCTCCAGATTAGGTGAGAAATATCTGCAATCTGGAGGCTATGGCATTATTTACCTATTCTGAGGCTGACCTAACTTTTCACACCCAACTTTAATATTTGCCCGATAACTGCAAGACTTTCTTCAAAAAGTGACTCACGACCCCAGCGTTGCACTTGCTGACTTAGCAATGCTTCCGCCTTTTGTTCAGAAAGCGAACTCACCTGTTGAAACAATCCTGCGGCTTGAGCGCCACCGTGTGTTTCCATCCGCATACAACCACCGGTTTCGGAACAAATCACAGTACCACAGTCTGCCTTGGGATTTGTGGAACTCAGACGCAAAGCAATTAAGTCGCCACCAATTTGACCCGCATCAGCAACCGGTACTCCTGCTAACTCCGCTTCTACTTGCCGCTGGTCTTGAGCCACAAACTGAATGCGAGTGATATCATAATCTCCGCTTTCCTTTTGATAGGAAACTGGCAGCCATTGCAATCGAGTTGCCAGCCAAGCCAAAAATAGCATTGCTTGGGCAGGGTTGCCTTTTTCGTAATCAATCGTGACTCTATCAACTTCCCCAAGGGCTGCACGACGGTGAGGTGGGTCGTAGGCTTCGGCTGTCAACTCCTGCCATGCTGACAAGCGACGCCAGTTCAAGTCAGCTAAGGGTACACCAGATTGTACCAACTCTTGCAAGCTGAGTAAATCACTTTCTGGCTCGTTAAAGTTGCAAGAATCCACAATCACATTATTGCAGATTGCAGCCAGTCGCTTGAATAAAGAGTTATCTGGGTCTGGTGTTGCCTTCCACCAAAGAAACTTCGGTAGTCCACCAATCAACAATGCTGGAATCATGCCTCCTACCCGTTCTAAGGCGGCGGCGGTGCCGCTGAGAGTTATATATTCGCAGCAAATGAGTGTACTAGAGGATTGCTTTTGGATGGGGCAATAGGCAGAAACTTGAGCTTTAACTCCTTGATCTTCACCTGCGCGAGGAAACAAGGCAATGATGCGGCAAGGGTTACGCAGGGCAATTTCATCGGCAATGGTGGGACTTGCTGCATTAAATCTGTAGGAACCATTACCAGCATTGTCTGCCTTAGCCCCGTTGCCGTTTCCTTGACGTTTGGCAAATTCTTCACGCAATGCGGTTAGGGTTTCAGGTGTTGCTGTTCCAGTTTCCGGCAGACCGTATGTTTGCTGTACTAGCCGCAGTGCTACATCTGTTTGAGGCCCTAAAATTCCATCAATGGGGCCGTTGTAAAAACCCAAAGCAGCCAACAAATACTGGGTTTCTTCTGGTTCGTAAACTACTAAAGTAAATGTAGTAGCGCGAGTAGCAGCAGGAAGCCCTCCATCCTCACCGGTAATGCCGTAACTTTGCCAAATTTGATTAAGTTCCGCTTCTATTTCTGTAAGCGAAATATCTTTGGGTGCTTGGAGTGAAAAAATTGTAGGAGCTTGGGGAGTCATAGTAGTTTTGAGTAGTCAGTTGTCAGTTGTTAGTTGTTAGTTGTCAGTTGTCAGTTGTCAGTTGTTTATTTTTTACTACTAACTACTGACTACTGACTAATGACTATTTTTTAGAGTCTGCGCCAGCGACGACCATCTTCGTTGATCAAAAATTCTGCTTGCGCTGGTTCCCAAGTACCGGCTTCGTACTGGGGGATGGTGGTTGGGTCTGCGGGCGCATCCCAAACGGAAAGGGCTGGAGTTACTATCTGCCAAGCTGCTTCTACTTCGTCCGCCCGCGTGAATAATGTTTGATCGCCCATCATACAATCGAGGAACAGGCGGTCATAGGCATCGGATGTCGCTTCGATACCAAACGAACCATAACTAAAGTCCATGTCTACAGACCGGGTGCGGAATTCTGCTCCTGGCATTTTGACATCAAAACGCAGGGAAATTCCTTCATTGGGCTGAATCCGCATTGCCAAAACGTTGGCATTTCTCTGTTGGGCGGCGGATTGAAACATCCGTGAAGGAACGTCGCGGAAGTGAATAGAAATCTCACTCACTTTTTTCGGCATCCGCTTGCCTGTACGTAGGTAGAAGGGAACACCTTGCCAACGCCAGTTGTCAACCAAAAACTTCATGGCTACATAGGTGGGTGTTGTGGAGTTCGGGTCAACTCCTGGTTCTTCTCGATACCCTGGTGCTGGTTGTCCCTTCATCCAACCAGCGCTATACTGACCGCGCACGGCTGAACGGGATAAATTATGAACATCTGCTAGACGGGTAGCTTGGAGTACCTTAACTTTTTCCGTGCGGATGCTGTCTGCATCCATTGAGTTAGGCGCTTCCATTGCTGTTAAGCAGTAAAGTTGCATTAAGTGGTTTTGCAACATATCCCGCAGTGCGCCGGCGCTTTCATAATAACCAGCCCTGTCTTCCACACCTACGGTTTCTGCTACAGTAATTTGTACATGGTCAACAAATTGACGATTCCACAACGGCTCAAAAATCGCGTTGGCAAAGCGAAATACCAAGAGATTTTGAACTGTCTCTTTACCTAAGTAGTGGTCAATGCGGTAAACTTGGTTTTCTTTACAAAATTTTTGTACTACTACGTTGAGGCTTTGAGCAGATGCCAAGTCACGACCAAAGGGTTTTTCAATTACCAGACGATGCTTGTAGGGGTCTTCTAGCATTCCTGCTCCCCCTAGTTGCCTGATGGCTTCCGGAAAGAATTTTGGGGCAACTGAGAGGTAAAACATCCTGTTACCGCGCGTACCCCGTTTTTCGTCTAATTCGTTGAGGAAATTTTTGAGTTTTTGGTATCCTTCAGGGTCGTCTATGTCTCCAGGACAGTAGAACAGACCTTGAGAGAAGTCTTGCCAAAGTTCCTCCGGATCGACACCACCATGAGCTTCTTCCATGCCCTTCCGCATTTGTTCACGGAAGTACTCATGACTCCATTCTCGACGTGCTACGCCGACGATGGTGGTTTCTGGTGGGATGCGCCGTTCTCGCCGCAATTTGTAAAGTGCTGGCACTAGTTTGCGCCAGGTAAGATCACCAGAAGCGCCAAAGATGACTATAATCTGAGGTTCGGGCATCCCTTGCTGTTGTAGACCAACGCGCAGAGGATTTTCTAGCAGACTAACCATAGAAGTTGTGGATTTTAGATTGGTACTGGGGATTGGTAATTGGTAATTGGTAATTGGTAATTGGTAATTGGGGATTGAAAGTTTACCCATTACCCATTACCCATTACCCATTACCCAATGTCTATACTGGCGACAATAACTTGACTTTCTCTTCTAAAGAGTTCATCAAGGACTGGAATGGCTGGACAAACTTTTCAATACCTTCAATCAGCAGTTCGTCCATTACGACATTGATATCGATGTTGATGTCGGGGTCTTTGAGGCTTTCTATGAGTTGGTAAGCTTCCTCGACTTTTGTTTCTACACGACTAGCTACATCGCAGTGGTCAGCACAAGCTTTAATCGTCGTAGGTGGCAAGGTGTTCACGGTATCCGGGCCAATCAACTCATCGACATACATCACGTCGCTGTAGTTGGGGTCTTTGGTGCTGGTGCTGGCCCAAAGTAACCGCTGTACTTTTGCTTGTTTTGCTGCTAGGGCTTGCCAACGACCGCTCTCTATAATTTTCTTGTATTCTTGATACGCTATCTTAGCGTTAGCGATCGCTACTTTTCCTTTGACAGATCTGAGCTTTGCTTCCACGGCAATATCATCAACGCCTTTTTTCAAGTTAGCATCAATCTTGCCGTCAATGTTGCTATCTATTCGGCTGAGGAAGAAGCTAGCCACTGAAGCAATGTTGCTGATGTCTTTACCTTCACTCACCCGTTTTTCTAAGCCGCGAATGTATGCCCAAGCTGTGTTGATGTAGCTTTGTACAGAAAACAACAGCGTGATATTCACGTTAATACCGTCAGCTATCACCTGTTCCACTGCTGGTAAACCAGCTTTTGTACCAGGGATTTTAATCATCAGATTTTCCCGTCCAATTTCAGTGAAATAGCGGCGGGCTTCGTTGATGGTGGCTTGGGTATCATGGGCAATATTTGGCGGGACTTCGATACTCACATAACCATCGAGTTGATTCGAGGCTTCATATACAGGGCGCAGGATATCGCAAGCGTTGCGGATATCTGCAAAAATCAGCGACTCATAAATTTTGGATGTTGGTAAACCAGCGCGAATTCCTGCTTCTATGTCCGCATCATAAATAACGTTACCTGCGATCGCTTTTTCAAAAATGGCTGGGTTAGAAGTAATCCCAGATATCCCTTGATTCTCAACTAGGTTTTTCAGTTCACCTGATTGAATAATGTCACGGCTCAAATTATCCATCCAGATACTTTGACCGTATTCTTTAATCTCTAATAAATGATTGGTTGCCATAGCTATGTTATTCCACTCCTGTTAATGATGTTTCCAAGTGAAGTTGGCAAAACCCATCAAAATCTTGATGGTGACTTTTGAATTTTGGCGTTGCCAATCACTTATCGCATCGGCCAGCTGAGATAATCCCTATCTCTATTTCACATTTCTCAAGCGCTATTTTGCATTCCCAATCCAAATTTACTGGCGTATCCTAGACGCATCTTTATGCATGGCAGTAATCAATTGACAGTAAACAACAGTCCCAAATTTAATTTTCTGGGCATCATCACCTCCTGCCTCCTGCCTCCTGCCTCCTGCCTTCTGCCTCCTGCCTCCTCTTCTAATGTCCATTTTGAATAAAAGACTCTACCTTGGCTACATCCTCTTTGCTACCAATAATTAGAGGCGTGCGCTGATGCAGTTTTTTCGGCACTACGTCCAAGATATTTACCAATCCTGTTGTGGCACGACCACCTGCTTGTTCAATCAAAAAGGCTAAAGGAGCAGTTTCATAAAGCAAGCGCAATTTTCCTTCTGGTTTTTGAATTGTGCCTGGATAGAGAAATACACCGCCTTGAACTAAAATTCTATGGATGTCGCTGACCATTGCCCCACTATAACGGGCAGTGTAGCCTTCTGTACGATGCACGTACCGGATGTATTCCCGGATTGATTCTTCCCACTGCCAGAAGTTACCCTCATTAACGCTATAAACAGGGCCGTGGTTGGGAATTTGGATATTTTCTTCTGTGAGAATAAATTCTCCCAAGCTGGGGTCAAGGGTAAAGGAATGAACCCCACTACCTATAGTATAAACCAGCATGGTGCTTGGGCCATACAGTATGTATCCAGCAGCAATTTGTTTGTGTCCGTTGGTAAGTAAGTCAGTTGCTTGACCATCGCTATCGGTTCCTTCTTGTTGGCGAATGGCAAAGATGGAACCTAAACTGAGGTTGGTATCAGTGTTCGATGAACCATCAATGGGGTCATACAGTAGGGTATAACGACCAATGGGACAATTTTCTGGTATGTAGTAGGGTTGTTCCATTTCTTCGGAAGCTAGGCGACAGACTAAGCCGCTTTGCTTAAATACTGAGATAAAAACATCATTGGCATAGACATCCATCTTTTTGACGGATTCTCCTTGCACATTGACTTCTCCAGTAAATCCGAGAACGCCTTCCATTAAACCTGCACGGCTGAGGCGACGAGCAACTAATTTGCCTGCAAGAGCGATACGATTCATCAGCGCACTCAAATCCTGTGCATCTGGCGAAAAACTTTGAAGTTGCTGTAGAACGTGACGAGATAAAGTTGTACAATCACGATCTAAGCTTTTGTCTGTGGCGTAGTTAATTGACAATTCTAAAGATTCCGGCGTTTTAGCCATTTTTGTATTCCCCTTGCTGACGGGCTGTAAGTTGGGTTGGTCAGGTTGTATATCGCAATTTATGGTTGCTGCCTCTATCTTAGAAAGGTAATTTGATAACTGAGATGTGATTTTAGATAAACTAAAGAAATGCAGGTCTTGCATCCTCCCTTGACGTTGCCGCTCTTGGTAGTCGTTTCCCTAGACAGGGCAGAGTATGCACTTCAATACTAGATATAGCAACCGCCAGGGCGGTTAGGACGCTAGGTGTAGAACATACTTCTAGGCATTGCGTAGACAATCAAACTGGTCGAGTAGCTTGCGAATTCGACTTTTGAGCCAAGACCAGCATCGCTCAATAACCACAGGTTGATTGTGTTGCGGCTGATATTGAACAGTTCACACGCGAGCGAATTTCTTCAGTCCATCTAACTCGATAGCTTGGCTTACTAGCTTTGGTGAGCTGGGGTTCTTCAGTTTTAATAAGTAATCAAAGAGACATGACCGGGACACCAACGCTTCGGTAAATATCAAAAGGGTTGGGAGTTCAACACTAGGCGTAGAGAATGTTAGACAGCCCTTGGCTGCAATCCTTGTCTGATGCCTGAATCCCCCGTTTTCTAAACGAGGGAGTGGCTCAAAGAAGACTTGAGCTATTAGCAAGATAATTAATTTTCAGGCGGTTGTGGTAACTGGTGTAAGAGGATGTCTCTTAAGTCTAATTTAACACTGACCCTAGCGACTAAAAGTCGCGGCTACACATACAAAACCCACCTTCGTGGGTTAAAAATCCTTACTTTTTCGCGTTTTCCGCGAAGGCGGACTTCGTTTGTGTAGTCGCGAATTATATTCGCCCAATACTTAAGAGACATCCTCTAAGATGTGAAAGTCAATATTTCACAATCCAAAATCTCAAATCCAAAATGGTATAACTAGTTTGTGTTGACTGTAATCAAATTTTACAATGTCTCTTGCTCCTTGGCGAAGCGCGATCGCTCATGCACTCCATCGCAACCGTAGCCTTGTTTACGCTCGTTACCTGCAACTGGCGACAATAGGGTATAACAATCGTCCTGCTAATCGTACCGTAGTCTTTCGTGGTTTTCTGGAAGATACCAACCAGCTAAAATTTGTCACCGATAGTCGCAGTGAAAAAGCAGACCACATACAGCAACAACCTTGGGCAGAAATTTGTTGGTACTTTCCCAATACAAGAGAACAATTCCGCATCAATGGCTGCTTAACTTTAGTAGCAAGTGACAATCACCTTAATTTACAGCAAGCCAGAAACACTAGCTGGCAAGAACTGAGTGATGCTGGTCGTATACAGTTTGCTTGGCCCCATCCTGGTAAACCCAGAGACACAGCACCACAAGTCTTTGCACCACCAGCACCAGACCCAGTGCAACCAGTACCAAATTTTTGCCTACTGCTACTTGAACCAGTGCAAGTAGACCATTTGGAATTACGAGGTGAACCACAAAATAGAAGAATTTATCAGCGTGATGAAAATCAACAGTGGTCTAGCCAAGAAATTAATCCATAATTAGTCAACAGTCAACAGTCAACAGTCAATAGTCAATAGTCAATAGTCATCATTCAGCCAAATTAGTCGCAGCTAAACAGAGGCGATTAAATACCCGCACCATCTAGAAACTGCTGTATTGTCTTATCTCTAAGATTACACGCAGGAACATCTGATGATAAATGATCACCGTGAGAGTTGACAGTACCTACCAAAACAGGAGTTTTTTCCGGTGAATGCACGCCTTGTAGAGTTTGGATTTGTTCTTCCAAAGCTTCAATGCGGTCAACTAAAGCGCGAATGACTTCAGCTTCCGAGTCTGGTAAGTTGTTGTGTTCTAGGGGGGCAACTCGCACTCCAGAACGATAGATAATGCGACCAGGTACACCTACAACAGTGCAACTAGAAGGCACATCTCTTAGAACAACTGAACCAGCACCGATACGGACATTGTTGCCAATTTGGATATTTCCCAGTACCTTGGCTCCAGCCCCAACTACAACATTTTCACCCAAAGTCGGATGGCGTTTACCGCTTTCTTTACCAGTCCCCCCAAGGGTAACACCTTGATAAATCAAAGCATAGTCACCAACGATCGCAGTTTCCCCAATCACCACACCCATACCGTGGTCGATGAAGACACCATGCCCAATTGTTGCACCTGGGTGGATTTCAATTCCAGTCAAAAACCGAGCTATGTGAGAAATCAGTCGGGGAATAAAGGGAAGACCTATACTATACAGCCAGTGAGCTAGCCGATGAAATACCAGGGCTTGCAAACCGGGGTAACAAAACAAGACCTCCAACCAGTTACGGGCAGCTGGGTCACGTTCAAATATGATACCAAAGTCAGCACGGAGTGTAGATAGCACGAGATAGCACCCTCGCAAAGCAAAACAAGCTACTATCCCATATTATCGTCCCAAGTGTTATCTCTAAAATTTAGGTATTGGGGATTGGGTATTGGGTATTAAGAAGAAGTACTAATTTGTATAAACTCAATTGTTTCCTAGTCCCCAGTCCCCAGTCCCCAGTCCCCAGTCCCCAGTCCCCAGTCCCCAGTCCCCAGTCCCCAGTCCCCAGTCCCCAGTCCCCAGTCCCCAGTCCCCAGTCCCCAGTCCCCAGTCCCCAGTCCCCAGTCCCCAGTCCCCAGTCCCCAGTCCCCAGTCCCCAGTCCCCAGTCCCCACCTCATTGCAGTACTGTCAAAGTGTAATTTCGTTCGACACCAGCATTAAAAGTCCCTACCCAAATTTTATAGGTTCCTTTTTTCCAGTTTTGGTCATCAATACTAGCGTCTTTCTTCTTGCCAGTGTCATCACCACAACGAATAATGTTTTCTGCTGGCCCTTGAATTAGTAAAGTTGTATCGTAGTTGCTGCTGTTAACTAATATTTTTAGGTGAGAAAAGTCTTTTTCCAAAACCATAATGTGATCTGGTTTGGGATCGGCAAAGCCAATACAGGCGTTTTGAGTGCGATCGCGGTTAGTTATGGCAGACAATGGGTAAGAACCGCCTGTGTAACCTGCTACTTTTGCCTTGTTTTGATCAAAGCCTGGTAACAAGCTAAAAGTTCCAAAGTTAGTTGTTTCTGCTATCACTGGTGTAGCATTTATGGCTGCCATTACAGCTAATAACCAACCACTTCGATAATCAAGTCGGGGGCGATAATATTTCATAGTAGCCCTCCAACGGGCTTTTAAAAAAGTAATGATATAGCAATCCGATTTGATTTCTGAATCACTCGTAGAGGTAAGGGACTGGGGACTGGGGACTGGGGACTGGGAAGAAGGAATAAAGGTGTACTGAGTTTTGTTCAAAAATCAAATATGAGTCCTATATATACATATTTTAGTCAAAAAAATCTCACGAATTTCCTATTATATGTGCCACATTTTTCGTGAGTTGGAGCTATTCTTTTGTAGAGGCGTACAGTTGTACGCCTCTACAAAGAACCCAGGTATATGTAGCAGGTATTTGGTGAAATGGCATATGCAGATTGCACCAGACCAAATCTAAGGGATTTCCAACAAATAAATTATCCTCAATTGTGGGGTGGGCAGGAAAGCCCGCCCTTCAGACAATGGACGGGTGGGGACACCCCGAAGTTTGCAAGGGCGGGGGGGAACCCCCGCACGCAACTTCTCTCCATTCCACAAGAAAATTTGGGATATTTTTTATTTGGAAGTTACTAAAAGGCGTAACAATTATTCATGAAATTGCAAGAAAACACCAGCTTTGAGTGATTCTGTATCGCTGTTATAACTACTAATTGTCAGCGATCGCAAGTTGCTAAAAAACGGTTTGCCGAAAATTTCTATTAGTTTGAGAATCGGTAACTGGCGTTCTAACAAAGGCTGAGTTGCTTTCCAATCAAGATAGACATACCCTTGGTTAGGTTGGGGAATGGCTGCGATACTATTTTGGAAGCTGGAATTGTCAAGTAAGGAATTTTTTTTGCTTGTGAGGACTTCATCGATTGTTTCTAGATTGGAGGCAAAAATTTCATAATTATTTAAGGTTGTATGTACTGCCTGTACTTTAGCTGCGATGTTGTATGAGGGTCGGTTTTTGGTATCGCTTTCAGTAGTGGCGATTAAATCTGTCCAAGCAAAGATTTTCTGTTCACCTAAATTTAAGGAACTACTGCTAAGTCCATTTGATGTAGCGATCGCATCTAAACGAGAAATCCCTTCTGGTACACCCTCTATCTTTTCCACTACAAAAATCCAATCGGGAATTATTTGACTTTCACGGGGTAACAATGCAATGGCGTATTCTCCTTTTACCCAGCTAAAGATATCTTCTGCTAAGTTTATACCTTTACTTTTCTCAATATCTGCTAAAGGTTGTACCAATCTAGAAATTATATCTGTTTTGGAACCAGATATTGCTGTTTTTACTTGTCTCCAAAGTTGAGCTAAATTGCTGTCACCTAAATTACTCAAATTCGACCCAGAAATTGCTAAACCTGCCGATGCTGGAATATACTTCAGTGCTTCCACAGGTTTGGTTAGTAGTGAAGATGGCGTCACAATTGCTGATGAAGCTAGAAAACTAGTTTCTGCTAACAAGCCTTTAGAATTCAATGACAAAGCAATAAGTTCGCTGTCGTAAGTTGCTTCTGGTAGTTCTAATCCTTGCCATTGTGCCACTGTGGGAAAATTGAGGAAAGCCGCCGCAACAGATCCTTTCGGCAATTTTTCAGTAGCTTTTTGGTATTGGGAGGAACTGGTTAAATTGAGATCAGGTGCTTGGACATTATTAATTGCGTCTCGTAGCACTTTGCGATCGTTGGCAAACAACACAAAGTTATCAACAACTGCGCCGGCAAGTCCATCAAGCTGTGCTTGAGAATCATCGTAGAGCAGTTTCACACCTTCGTATTGTTCCACAGCTAGGTTAGTTCCAGCTAACACTCGCTTGGAAAACAACAACTCTACAAACTCTCGACTTTTTTCTGAGTTATTGCTTGCTAGTGCCATTAAATACCCTGGTTGCTTACCGTTTTCTAAATCGCGATCGATATCTACGGTGGTGACAGCCAATGTAATTTCATTGCCTAACCAAGGTTGAATGTCTTGTTTGTAATCTATGCTACTCTTAGCTAATAAACTAGTTTTGAGTTTAGATAATTCTCCTTCACCCTCTAAGGACTGCAAACGGTCGGGATTTGCCAGTAACGATACCATCACAGGAGCAAGTTTCGACACAAAGATGGCAGCGCCAGGTTGGGAATTAGAGGTGATGAGGTTAACCGGACTTTTGGCAAAAATCCAGTAAAAACCGAAAAGAACAATTACTAGCAGCGCGATCGCACCAGCTACTATAAAACCAAAAAATGAACGTTGCCTATTGACATTAGACATAATCAAAAAAAGTATTAAGGATCAACTCTAAAAACTTGTACTTCATAACTGTCATCAGTCATCAGCCATCTTCAAAAAATGCTTATGCCAGGGTACAGATTTTCTGTCACCATAAATAATATCGGATTGTCTACAAAAACCTCATGACAGCGAACTCTTTTGATCAACCCATTACTCAAATTAGCGTACAGGAGCTAGCACAACGTCTATCTGCTGGTGATGTGAGTATACAGTTAGTGGACGTGCGAGAACCACAAGAGTTAGCGATCGCTAGCATTGAGGGCTTTGTCAACCTACCACTGAGTGAATTTGTCGAATGGGGCGAACAAGTCCCAACTATGTTTAATCCCCATGCTGAAACCCTTGTGTTATGTCACCACGGTATGCGTTCTGCCCAGATGTGTCAGTGGTTAGTTGCTCAAGGTTTTACAAATGTTAAGAATATTGCAGGCGGCATTGATGCCTATTCTTCATTAGTTGACTCTTCAATTCCCAAATATTAGTAGATCACGGCAGTAATGAACAATATAGCCTTTCCTAAGCAACTGAGGTATCACGATTACCTCACCCCAATAAAGCTATGCTTTATCTCCCCTCTCCTTACCAAGGAGAGGGGTTGGGGGTGAGGTTATTAGATGTACTTGGCGCTTATATCATGTCCGTTTAAACACTTATGATATCTGTGGAGGTCGGTAATTGGGAATTGGTAATTGGTTTTGAGTATTACCTATTACCCATTACCCATTACCTATTACCAAGCAAACCGACTATATCGTAAGTAATTAGCCGAACTTGATATTACTGGGAAATGCTATAAATGCAGAACAACTTAGCATTGCTCATTTGGGACTCACTCTTCTATCTGAGCAATGCTATGGGGTTAATACAACCCTGAAAAAGTATAGAATATTACTGCACAACTTGATAATTTTGTGCGAAAAAACATTTTTATTACTAGAATACATCTAAAGCGGTTGTAAAAATCAGTATCTTCAAATACAGCTTTAAATTAAATATTTATGCAATAATACTTATATAAATTTAATAATCCTATATTAAACTAGTGGCTTAGTTGACAGTAGTCGATTGATCACAAGATAGCAACATCAAAATTTTCTTGTTAGAAACTAGAATATAACTAAATATCTTGCTATCTTAATTAACCAATATTAATCTTTTTCCTTTAAAAATTCAATTTTTTTAAACTTCGATTAAATTTTGCATCTAGCAAAACATACCCTATGGAAGTCCAGTTGACAAATCGACAACAGCATATACTTTGGGCAACGGTACGTCACTATATCGCTACGGCTGAGCCTGTTGGTTCAAAAGCTCTAGTCGAGGAGTTTGGCCTAGGTGTTAGCTCAGCGACAATTCGTAATGTGATGGGCGTGTTAGAAAAATCTGGGTTACTCTACCAACCGCATACCTCTGCTGGACGAGTACCTTCAGACTCAGGCTACCGCATTTATGTTGACCAGCTAATTACGCCTTCAGAACTATTGGCAAAAGAGGCAGAACTAGCACTGCAACAGCGCCTTCCTTGGGAAGATTGGAGTTTAGAAGCGCTACTGCAAGGAGCCGCCCAAATCTTAGCAACCTTGAGTGGGTGCATTAGCTTGATTACCATGCCGCAAACCACAACAGCAAATTTGCGACATCTGCAATTAGTGCAAATTGAGCCAGGGCGGATCATGCTAATTGTGGTGACAGATAGTTATGAAACCCATTCTAAGTTAATGGATTTACCGCCAGTACAGGAAGACAAACTTGATGCAGAGGTGACAGATAGGGAATTACAGATTGTTTCTAACTTTTTGAATACCCACTTACGCGGGCGGAGTTTGTTAGAGTTAGCCAATCTTGACTGGAGTCAATTGGATAAAGAGTTCCAACGTTATGGCGAATTCTTGAAAAATTCAGTTGTAGAATTAAGCCGCCGTACTCATGCACCGACTGCTACACATATTTTGGTTCGCGGTGTGGCAGAAGTTTTGCGTCAGCCAGAATTTTCTCAATTACATCAAGTGCAGACGCTGATTCAGCTATTGGAAGAAGAACAAGACCAACTGTGGCGATTAATCTTTGAAGAACCAGAAGTGGAAGAACCAGGTAAGTCACGGGTAACGGTTCGCATTGGTGCAGAAAACCCATTAGAACCCATACGTACCTGTTCGTTAATTTCTTCTACCTATCGCCGAGGTTCAATACCAGTAGGGAGTGTAGGAGTTTTAGGCCCAACACGCCTAGACTACGAAAGTGCGATCGCGGTTGTGGCTGCTGCTGCTGATTATCTTTCAGAAACTTTCAGTTACTTCAATCCTTAAAAGGATGTTGGAATCGTTTTCAATACTCACTTTTAACTTAATTTACAGACGTAATATTAATTTTTCAAGGTTCTGCCGTAACTTTGGAGATTATATCATGTCTTGTTGCTGGCACATCAAATAACCTCACCCCCTGCCCCTCTCCTTACCAAGGAGAGGGGTAGTGAAGGCGGGGTGAGGTTCAATGAAAATACAAGCGATCGCTACCATCGAAAGAATTTATTACCTGGAATAGCCAATTGTAGAAGCTGGGTGGAATACTCTTGAGCAACGCGATCGCTCACAATCAAACAATCAGCCTGAATGCTTGCGGAAAATACCAAAATGAGTGCGTGATCTACCGAAATGAGAAAGCATTCAAGCATAATGCTTGCGGAAAACACCAAAATGAGTGCGTGATCTACCGAAATGAGAAAGCATTTAGAGTAAATGAGTAAGCATTCAAGCATAATGCTTGCGGAAAACACCAAAATGAGTAAGCAAAAAGGCTAAACGAGTAAGCAAACAGGTTAAACGCCTACTCATTTCGGTAAAATTAGCAAGCAAACAGGCTAAATTATCAAGTAATAAACTAAAACACATTAAAATTGCATAATTATTCGTAAAGGTCGTTGACAGATAACTGATGACAATCATCAATCATCAGTCAACACAATTAGAAATGATTTACCGTGTCATAACCCTAATTAGCTGCAATTATGGTGAGAAAAATTACTTTTGGCTTGATATGGCTAGGAGTTATTGCTTATGCTTTTCTGCTTGCTCCTCCTGAACAGCCTGGTACCTTTGAGTTGATTAAAAAGTTGTCAATTGGTCAGTGGGAAGGCATTAACCCATTAGTCATAGCACTATTTAATATTATGGGCATTTGGCCTCTAATCTACAGCGCAGTAGTTTTTATTGATGGTAGAGCGCAGAAAATACCTGCTTGGCTTTTTGCTACAGCTTCTTTTGCAGTAGGTGCTTTTGCTCTTTTACCCTACTTGGCTTTACGAGAACCAAATGAACAGTTTATTGGCAAAAAGAATGCTTTGTTAAAGCTGCTAGATTCTCGTGTAACTGGCTTTGTCCTAACTATAGCGTCAGTTATTTTAGTAGCCTTTGGATTACAAGGAGATTGGGGAAATTTCGTGCAGCAGTGGCAAACTAACCGTTTCATTCATGTAATGAGCTTAGATTTTTGTCTACTTTGCCTATTATTTTCAGCATTAATTACAGATGATATGGCGCGTCGTGGATGGAAAGATTTGCAGTTGTTCCGGTTAATAGCTTTGATTCCACTCTTTGGGCCATTAATTTATTTGTGTGTGCGTCCACCTCTACTAGAGGTGGTTAAAGAGACTACACCCAGTCAGCCACAATCAGCTGCTAACTAATATCAATGCGGCTATCACTCGCCTATTTTTTCTTTTCTTTGTCTAGTTTCTCTTGTATCGCTTGTCTGACGAATTCAGGAGGGTCATCATGTGCTTTTACCTGTTCTTTCATTTCTTTAGTGACTCGAATATTTAATTGTTCTGTCAATTGATTTTCGCGTTCTGATTTAAATGGCTGTAAATTTTCTGGATTCCCTTTAGGGTTCGGCATTGTTGAGAGATGTAAAGATAGCTTGAACTACGTGATAACAAGTCAATATGATTTTTAATCGGTAGGTGCAACTTTTCCAGGGTAACAACCTACCGATATCCACTTTGAAAAATGGACACTTTTATTTTATGTTCACTCGTTCCGAACTGGAAATCCAAACCATCCAGGAACTTACCCAATTGTGTCAACGCTACGGCATCAAGCCCGCAGGTAGCAGAGGGTACAAAACTAGTTACATCACCTCGCTGATGGCATTTCCTCAGATAGCGCTTTCACAGTTCAAGCAGGGAAGAGGATTAAGGTCACTTGATTTTGCTGACTTCCAGGCGATAGGAAGAATGATAGAAATGATGGAGTCTCCTACTGATGAGCAAGCCGCACTCATCAAAATCACATTAGAAGGTAGAAGGATGGCTTACCCGGACAGGTACGACCAGGAGAGATTGCTTGCACTCCATCAGGCTAAGATGCATATGGAGAGAGCATTTGCACTGTTAGAGCGGTAATCAGTTTGAGCATTAAATGAGCATCTACGAGAGATGAGAGGCTGGAAGTGTTGATTTTACCTCTTCTTTTCCATCTCTGACGAGATGACCGTCTTCCATGTAAACAATACGGTCAGCAATATCTAAAATGCGGTTGTCGTGGGTTACAAGCAGAATTGTACAGCCTTGCTCTAGGGCTAGTTTCTGCATTAATTCTACGACATCGCGCCCAGATTGTTTATCGAGTGCGGCTGTGGGTTCATCTGCTAAGACAATTTTAGGTTGACTGACTAGCGCACGAGCGATCGCTACCCGTTGTTTTTGTCCCCCTGACAAGTTATCTGGGTAATAATTCAGGCGTTGTCCCAATCCTACAGCTTCGAGCATGGCTTGCGATCGCCTGAGCATTTCTTGGGGCGAAATTTTTGGTTGCACTTCCAAACCCATTCGCACATTTTGAATTGCTGTCAGGCTACCATGCAGGTTATGCGCTTGAAAAATATAACCGTTACTTCGTCGTGCTTGTGTCAGTTGTTTGCTACTAGCATGACAAAGTTCTCTCCCTAAAACATGTAAACTGCCAGACTGGGCAGAACGCAAACCCCCCACTAAGGTCAACAATGTAGTTTTTCCAGAACCAGAAGGGCCAGTCATGATGACAATTTCGCCAGCATTAATTTCCAAATTGATATTAAATAAAACCTGCTTTCGCAGTTGCCCCTTGCCAAAATAATGGTCAAGATTTTCAATAGAAATAACAGCAGCCATAAACATTTTAGATTTTAGATTTTGGATTTTAGATTGAATATTGGTAATTCAACCCATGCCCAATGCCCAATTAGAACATATCAGCAGGGTCAGCAGATTGTAATTTTCGAGTTGCGATCGCTCCAGAAATCCCACACATAATCATTGTTAATAATAAAACTGTCAATGCCCTGGCTAAAGTCATGTATAATGGTAAATCTGTAGCATTTCGAGTCAAGCGATAAAGCCCTAAAGGAATTATAAAACCTGGAATAAAGCCCAGCACAGCTAATATAATCGCTTCTTCAAAAACCACACCCAGCAAATATAAATTGCGATATCCCATCGCTTTAAAAGTAGCGTATTCCTTGATGTGGGCATTCACATCAGTAGACAGAACTTGATAAACAATAATCACACCGACAATAAAGCCCATTGATACACCCAGAGTGAAAATAAAACCGATGGGGCTTTCCGATTTCCAATAATCTACTTCAAAATTGATAAATTCCTCACGGGTTAGCACTTTTACATCTTCACTTGGAAGATATGATTTTAATGCTGCGGCAACTTGTTTGGGGTCATAGCCTGGTTGAGTATAAACTAAACCCAAATTAATACTCCCTGCTAATTGTCGAGGAAATATACGTAAATAATTATCATCGCTAGAAATTAATGTGCCGTCTGCACCAAAAGATGCCCCTAATTTAAATAAGCCATCAATGGTAATGGTGCGTTTATCAACTTCTGTAGTCACAGAATTACCTGCATCAATTTGAGCAAAAGCCTCGTTGTATTGACCTCTGGCTCCACGGTCAAAAATAAAGGTATCAGGTAGCTTAATCTTATCTAACTGAGCATTGACTTCTGGTAAATTTAAGGCAGGTTCTTCAGGATTAAACCCAATTGCTTGCAATTGAGTTTTTCGGTGTGTTTGAGGATTTTTCCAAGTTACTAAACCGATATACATGGCTTGTGTTGATTTCACACCTGGTACATCAGCAGCTTGAAGCAGTCGCCGCCGCGAAAAGCTAGATAAATTTTGCGTGTTACGGCTTTGAGTACTCATTAAAACTATGTCTGCCAGTAAGGCACTATTGAGGCGGGTGTTACTGTCATACAATGCATTTTGAAAGCCCATCTGCATAAACATGAGGACATCGGCAAAGGCAATGCCTGACAAGGCGACTAATAAGCGACTTTTATGATGGCTCAATTGTAGCCATCCCAGCGGTGTACGGCGTTGCAGTTCCTGAATAAATCCCATCACAATCCAATCACCGCCTTGACTTGCAAATTAGTAAATTTGGCAGCTTTCTCACTTGAGCGTTGATCTAACCGCACATGAACTTCTACAACTCTCGAATCAATATTTTCACTGGGGTCAGCGTTGATAATATCTTGGCGCTGTATTTTCCAGCCGACTGTATCTACTTGTCCCTCTAATTTCCCTGGTAGAGAATTGCTTAAAATTTGTACTGGTTGTTGGGGGCGGACTTTGCGGATATCACTTTGGTAAACTTCCACAACTGCATACATTTGGTCGGTTTGCCCGATTTCAACGATGCCTTCATCAGATACCATTTCGCCGGAACGTGTATGAATATCCAAGATTACACCATCTTGAGGCGATCGCACGTATGCTTGCTCTAGGTATGCCTTTGCTTGCTTGGCGGCTGCTATGGTACGGCTAACTTCTACTTTTGCTGCTTCTACATCTACTGGGCGTACTTCAGCAATTTGGTTTAAGGTGGCTTTGGCTGCACTGATTTGCTTGTCACCAGTGGCGTTAATCCTAGCTAGAACTGTCTTGGCTTCGGTAATTTGCTTACGTCCAGTACTATCAATGCGGTTGAGATTTGCTCTGGCTTCACTCAACTGTTGCGTTATGGTATCTAGACTTAGGCGCTTAGTGTCAAATACAGACTGAGAAATTGCACCTTGGGAGTAAAGCTGCTGATAGCGTTGAAATTCTACTTGAGCATTTTGTCGTTCTGCTTCTAGGCGATTAATTGTTGCCTGTTGTGCAGTTTTCTCGCCTAGCCACTGCGCCTCTAACCTAGCGACTGTATCCGTTTGCGCGGTTTCTTCACCGAATGTCTGTGCTTCGATGCGGGCAATTTCTGCTTTTTGGGCATCTATCTCACCTACTTTCGCGCCGGCTTGCACTTTTGCTAAATTTACCTGCGCTACTTTTACCGCTTGTTGGGCTTCTTCATAAGCTGCTTGTAGGCGAGTTCGGTTATCTAAAATTGCGATCGCCTGGCCAGCTTTGACTCTAAAACCCTCCATCACCAAAAGTGTCTCTACCCGGCTACCTTGACTGGATGCTGGGGCCGAAAGTTTAATCACTTTTCCTTTTGGCTCTAGTCTACCCAACGCTGTCACCGTTTTCGGTTGAGGTACACTCACTTGTTGGACGGTTGGTTGTGGTTGAACCCGCCAAAATAATCTATGTAATCCTGCGATCGCAAAACCTAACGCTAATACCAGCATTAACAGTTGGCGAAAGTTAGGCTTAAAGAATCTGGAACCTTCAGTTGCCGTAGGATGCACCATTAGCTCCCCATGTAAATAGTAAGTAAACTAGTTAGTTTAGTTATTATAGATTAAACTAAACTGTCCATTACAATTTTGTCAATAGTCCAGCGTTAGATTTTGGGAGATGGGGGGCAGGGGGGGATGGCGAGATGGGGAGAATAAGTAATGACAACTGACTATTGACCAATTCCCAATTACCAATTACCAATTCCCAATTACCAATTCCTAATTCCCAATTACCAATTCCCAATTCCCAATTCCCAATTCCCAATTCCCAATTACCAATTACCAATTCCCAATTCCCAATTACCAATTACCAATTACCAATTACCAATTACCAATTACCAATTACCAATTACCAATTACCAATTACCAATTACCAATTACCAATTCCCAATTCCCAATTCCCAATTACCAATTCCCAATTCCCAATTCCCAATTCCCAATTCCCAATTCAAAGTATGAAAAACAAGAGCAAACAGATAGAAAACAATAACCCAGACCGTTTGTTGTCAGCCGAGAAAGTCGATGCTATCCTTGCCGGGGCGATGCAAGAGTTTCTCAAACACGGCTACTCTGCTACATCTATGGATAAAATCACAGCAGCAGCAGGCGTGTCTAAAACAACGGTCTACAGCTACTTTCAAGATAAAGAAGGATTATTCACAACTCTGGTTGAGCGACTAGCACAGGAAAATTACCGAGAAGCGTTTAGCCCCCAAGACTCACAATTTTTAGTAGGAGAACCCCAGATTGTTCTACGCCGCATAGCGTTAAATATTGTGGAGCAAATCAATCCTAGAGAAGAGTTGCTGAGTTTGGTAAGACTGATCATTGGCGAGTCTGGACGTTTTCCATCATTAGCGCAAGTTTTTGTCCGCAACGTAGACAAACCTGTTTTAGAACTTCTGTGCCAATATTTTGCAAATCATCCTGAACTGCAACTACCTGATCCAGAAGTAGCTGCACGTATTTTTCTTGGCACTCTAGTACATTTTGTAATTCTTCAAGATATACTGCATTGTCAGCAGATATTGCCAATGGATCGCGATCGCCTGATTGACAACCTGATTCACTTGATAACTATTAATCAAATTCCAAAAAGTATAACTGCCGATCAGTATTCAGGTACAAAGCAGAAATCACGTAGGCGCAAGCGCACATCGTCAGGTAAGTTTGAGATGGACTACGGTTCTGAGCCAAAACATCTAAGGTCTATCAGATTGACAGATACAGCTTGGGAAAAGCTAGCAGCATTAGCAGCAGAAAATGATCTAACCCGAAGTGAAATGATTGAAATCTTTGCCCGCACGGGAGATGAGGGGATGGGGAGCAGGGGAGATGGGGAGCAAGGGAGATGGGGAGATGGGGAGATGGGGGGATGAGGGAGAAATAACTAATGCCCAATTCCCCATTCCTAATTCCCCTCACTCGATGATTATGTATATACATGGTTAATTAAGGAAATTACTCCCTTCCCGCCGTAAGATTACCGATGCAAATTTTTCTCCCCTGCTCCCCTGCTCCCCTACTCCCCTGCTCCCCTACTCCCCTGCTCCCCTGCTCCCCTGCTCCCCTGCTCCCCTGCTCCCCTGCTCCCCTGCTCCCCTGCTCCCCTGCTCCCCTGCTCCCCTGCTCCCCTGCTCCCCTGCTCCCCTGCTCCCCTGCTCCCCTGCTCCCCTGCTGTCTAAACGGTAATCTTCAGGTAGGAAAGGAGTAGTTAGGCAGCTTTCTGATTTCAGTGTGACACTGCAAATTTTCCTTTTGGCAAAAATGTATATACATGGCAAAGAAAACCAACAACTCTAGTGGGGGTGAACACTAGCTAGCAGATAGACAATTGCTATGGCTGGAATTATTTCACAAGTCTGTATTCTTCCACATCACCTTGATAAACAAACCAGGTTTGTATAGGATTACCGCCCTCTCTGGGCTGGAGTTTTTTCTCGAAGGTTACTTTCCAGTGATCGCCGCCATATTTCTTAACATCACGATCAATAGAAGTGACGAAAAATAGCTCGCCTGCTCTAGCCACATACGTTGGATCAGATTTTTTTAAGTCATCTGATTGTTGTGTACTTTGCTTGAAAATAGTAGTGCCGATATCTTTGATACGTAAAATGCTGGACATAGATGCCTCTTTTCTGATTACAATTTGAAGCTTCAGCTATTTAGCAATTTATTTTGCCAAATCATTTGCACTAATGGCCAATGTTAAATCTAGCACAACAAATTTCAGCCGAAATTAAATTGATTGCTTGTCGTGCTTTCTACTTTGTGAGACTGTAACAATAGTTGGTAATCACAACTGCTTTGAGCCATATCAACCAGTGAACGCTCCCACTAACTCAGCACAAACTCAGTCGCGCAAAGCAGATCACATCCGTATCTGCTTGGAAGAAGATGTTCAGTTCCAGCAAACCACCAATGGACTAGAACGCTATCGCTTTACCCATTGTTGCCTACCAGAACTCGATCGCAATGACATTGATATCAGCACGAGTTTTTTAGGCAAACATCTATTAGCACCGTTGTTAATCTCTTCCATGACAGGGGGAACAGAACAAGCAGGAATTATTAACCAACGTTTAGCAGAAGTCGCGCAACACTACAAAATAGCAATGGGTGTGGGTTCTCAGCGGGTAGCGGTGGAAAAACCCCAGGTGGCTGCAACCTTTGCCATTCGCAAATATGCTCCCGATGTGCTGCTGTTTGCCAATGTGGGGGCTGTGCAACTCAACTATAAATATGGCTTAGATCAATGTCTGCAAATCATTGATATGCTAGAGGCTGATGCCTTAATTTTGCACATTAATCCCCTACAAGAGTTTATTCAACCTAGAGGTGATACTAATTTTCGGGGTTTGCTTGACAAAATATCTAATTTATGCAATCAAATAACCGTGCCAGTGATTGCTAAAGAAGTAGGCAATGGAATTTCAGCAGCGATCGCAGAGAAATTGATAGCGGCTGGAGTGACAGCCATTGATGTGGCTGGTGCGGGGGGTACTTCTTGGGCAAAAGTAGAAGGTGAACGGGCGGAAAATGCCTTGCAACGCAGATTGGGCAAAACTTTTGCAGATTGGGGTTTACCGACAGCAGAGTGTATTACGAGTATTAGAGCGATCGCTCCTAACATACCCTTAATAGCTTCTGGAGGATTGCGTCACGGGCTTGATGTCGCCAAAGCGATCGCTTTAGGAGCAGATATAGCTGGCTTGGCAATGCCATTCTTACAAGCAGCAGTGGTATCAGAAGCAGCACTTCATGATTTAGCTGAGGTATTAATTGCCGAAATCACCACCGTGTTATTTTGTACTGGCAATGCTACCTTGCATCAGTTAAAACATTCTGGAAGTTTACAACACATACAATAAGTAAAGCCGTGTAACACGGCTTTACCCCTATCATATCAAGTTCGGCTAATTACTTACGATCTAGTCGGTTTGCTTGGTAATAGGTAATGGGTAATAGGTAATACTCAAAACCAATTACCAATTACCAATTCCCAATTACCGACCTCCACAGATATCATAAGTGTTTAAACGAACATGATATCACGCAATCTTGCATCAGCCAGAACCTCATCCGGGGTCGCCATTGGGACACGGATAAGTCTTGTCTCTCCAGAGAACAAATTATTTGCCGCTTAGCGACCAGTCATTTGCTCCAGCTTTTCGGGGTATCGAGTCCCTTGCACCGTGATTTTGGAGGCGGCGTCATCGATGTCACGCAGATCGTCGGGCGTGAGTTCGACTGAGACTGCCCCAATATTTTCGTCCAAGCGATGTAGCTTCGTAGTGCCTGGGATCGGAACGATCCACGGCTTCTGGGCCAGCAGCCAGGCGATCGCGATCTGAGCAGGTGTCGCCTGCTTCCGTTGTGCGATGTTACCGAGCAGATTAATCAGGGACTGATTCGCCTTGAGAGCCTCCGGCGTGAAGCAGCCCGATAGCCGAGACTTCTAAGTTGCTTTTTCCAAGTTTGCGCTTTTGCATTGTTACTCCTTCGAGGTTCCACCTCGGTTATTCAGATTTAAGTGATGCCATATCGATACAGAAGCGATACTTCACATCGGACTTGAGCAGTCGCTCGTAAGCTTCGTTGACCTTCTGAATGGGGATGACTTCGACATCGGCGGTGATGTTGTGCTTGCCGCAAAAGTCGAGCATCTCCTGGGTTTCAGCGATGCCACCGATGTTAGAGCCGGAGAGACTGCGGCGGCCCATGATGAGGCTGAATGCCGAGACATCCAGCGGCTTTGCAGGTGCGCCAACAAGGGTGATGTCGCCGTCGCGTCCGAGCAGGTTGAGATAGGCGTTAATGTCGTGAGCAGCGGATACGGTGTCGAGGATGAAGTCGAAGCTGCCAGCGTGCTTGTGCATCTCGTCAGCATTACGGGAGACGACCACTTCGTCGGCACCCAGGCGCAGCGCGTCTTCTTTCTTATCGGGTGAAGTGGTGAAGACAACGACGTAGGCTCCGAACGCATGGGCAAACTTCACGCCCATGTGTCCCAGCCCGCCGAGACCAACCACACCAACTTTCTTGCCCTTGGTGACACCCCAGTGGCGCATGGGCGAGTATGTTGTGATTCCAGCACAAAGGAGCGGCGCAACCCCGGCAAGATCGAGGTTAGAGGGAACGCGCAGAACGAAGCGTTCATCGACGACAATGCTATCGGAGTAGCCGCCATAGGTAACGCCTCCAAGGTGCTTGTCCGGGGAGTTGTAGGTGAGGGTCAGGGAAGGGCAGAACTGCTCAAAGCCAGCTTTACACTGGGGGCAGGTTCCATCTGAATCGACCATACAGCCGACCGCCGCCAGATCGCCGGGCTTATACTTGGTAACTGCCGAGCCGACCTCGGTGACACGGCCCACGAGCTCATGACCTGGGACAATCGGGTAAACAGTTGACACGAAGCTGCTCCACTCGTTACGCACTGAATGGAGGTCGGAGTGGCAGATGCCGCAGAAGAGGATTTCGATTTGTACATCCTGCTCTGTAAGATCGCGTCGCGCGATCGTGTCAAAGGCCAGCGGTGATGTAGCACTGGCAGCGGAGTAAGCTTTCGTGTTGTACATGAATTGATGCTCCTATTGGTTTACATTTGTTGTTTGGTAGCCACATCAGGGCTGGGAGACCAATAAATCACGTCTCCAACTTCATAAGTCTGGGTTCGCTGTCCCTCCTGTGAAATTGCTCTCGGCAGGTGGGCAAACTTTTCTCTTCCAAACAAATCGTTCATCGTCAGCGTTAATGGCAGCAGAGAAATAAAATCCTGACTGGTTTTGCTGTCGGTCAAGGTGGCTGTAACTACTTTGTCTTCGGCTGTTATGCTTATCTTCATACTATCTGCCTGCTCATCCGATCACGCCGTGCTTCGCAGCGGCGTAAGCAGCTTGACCGAACGTGACACTGGCACCAGACGTGCGTGCTGGCTCGTGTGCCTCAAACAGGGGATCAATGCGTACAGTGCCGATAAAATACTCGGCTGGGCCTTTGGCGGAAGGCTGTGAGCCACTTCTTTTGATGTCCATTTTCTGAATTTCTTCTCTTAATGCCATTTTGCTGGCTATCCCAATCGTAGAGGTGAAAACTTGTTGGCTGATCTATCAGTAGGTATGGATTTTTTCAGATCAAGGTTAACCTTGATGCCATTTTGTATGTCAGTAGACGAGTCTGTTGCCCAATCAAAACTGCATTTTCTCTTAAATAAAAATCCAGAATCCTTATAACAAGCCGAAATCATTTTTCATTGCTTTAGCTTCATTCTAAGAATCCTCAAAGGTAAGCCATAGAATAATCGTCTAAGATTGTTGTACAATCCTGCAAACTTAGAAATGAACGCTGTTAAAACAATTGAGAAGTCCGATATAGATTTAATCAATGACCAGCAGGCAAAGCGCGAGGCTCAAAGAACGCAAGCTAACAGAGACGAACTTACTGAGCGTATTGCAAAGGCTATTCATTATGATGGGACAATTGAGCCGCTCAAAGGCTTGCATTTCAACCGTTCCTCCTCGCCTGCGGAATGCGTTCATGGTGTCTGTGTCCCTGCCTTTTGTGTAATTGCCCAAGGCAGTAAAGAAGTCCTTCTGGGCAACGACCGCTATCTGTACGACCCGATGCACTATCTGCTTGCTACGGTCGAACTGCCGATTGTCAGCCAAATTCTGGAAGTGTCCCAGGAACAACCGTACCTTAGCCTTCGCCTCGATCTGTCCTGATTTCTGATTATTTGCGACAATCTGCTACTTAAATGCTACTTATAAGGAATGAATAAAGTAGTAAACAAATAGCTTTTAGAGCATGAATAACTTTATTAAACAAACTTTTGCCAGCTTATTGGGCAGCTTACTAGGACTGTTTGTTTTCTGTGGTATCAGCACCACAGGACTAATCTTGCTCTTATTTGCAGCTGCTACTTCCAAAGATCCCGGGCCAGAGGTGAAAGATAAGTCAGTAGTAGTTTTCGATTTGTCGATGAACATCACTGATAGGGAACCTGGTTCTAATGAACTACTTGAGAAGACTCTATCAGGGGCGCAAGAAGATAGAATGACACTGCGTAGCGTTCTCGATACTTTAGAAAAGGCGCGGCTCGATCGCCGAATTGTGGCTATCTACCTGGATGCGACACGTACCAGTGCAGGTGGTAACATCGGCTTTGCTTCCCTTAAGGAAATCCGCAAAGCTTTAGAGGAATGTCGCGCGGCGGGGAAAAAAATTGTCGCCTATGGTATGGAATGGGGTAAACGAGAATATTACCTAAGTTCGGTGGCAGATACCATCGTACTTAATCCCTTGGGTATGATGGAAATCAACGGTTTAAGTAGCCAACCAATGTTTCTAGCGGGAGCATTGCAGAAGTATGGTATTGGTGTTCAAGTCGTGCGGGTAGGAAAATTTAAAGGAGCAGTAGAACCGTTTATCCTGACAAAACTTAGTCCTGAAAACCGCGAACAAACGCAGAAATTATTGGATGATGTTTGGGGAGAATGGCGCACTACAGTAGGAGCAAGCCGGAAAATTAACCCCCAAAAGTTACAAGCGATCGCAGATAATCAAGCAATACTGCAAGCTACAGAAGCCAAGTCCAATGGTTTGGTAGATCAGGTGGCTTACGCCGATCAGGTAGTTGCTGACCTGAAGAAATTAACAGCCAGCGATCGTGATGATAAAACATTCCGGCAAATTGACCTGGCTAAATACGCCCAAGTTCCTAATAAGTCCATCAGTGTAGAACGCAACTCCAAAAACAAAATTGCTGTGGTTTATGCCGAGGGCGATATTGTCGATGGTAAAGGCGACAGTGGACAAGTAGGAGGCGATCGCTTTGCAAAAATCTTCAATAGATTGCGACAAGATGAAAATGTCAAGGCAGTTGTACTGAGGATTAATAGTCCCGGTGGTAGCGCCACAGCAGCCGAGGTGATGCAGCGAGAAGTACGATTAACTCGTGAGGTGAAACCTGTTATAGTCTCCATGGGCGATGTCGCCGCCTCTGGTGGTTACTGGATTGCCAGCGACTCCAATCGCATTTTTGCGGAACCGAATACAATCACAGGTTCCATAGGTGTATTTGGAGTGTTATTTAATGGACAAAAGTTAGCAAACGATAATGGCATAACTTGGGATTCAGTTAAAACTGCACGCTATGCTGATAGTCAAACAGTTGCTCGTCCAAAATCGCCTCAAGAATTAGAACTCTACCAGCGCAGTGTTAACCGTATTTATAATCTATTTCTGAATAAAGTTGCTCAAGGTCGAAAAATCCCCCAACAAAAAGTAGCAGAGATTGCCCAAGGAAGAGTTTGGTCAGGTGAAGCAGCCAAACAAATTGGTTTAGTAGATGAAATTGGTGGGATGAGTGCTGCCATTGAATATGCTGCTAAACAAGCGAATCTCGGCAAAGATTGGCAACTGCAAGAATATCCCAAAGAAAGCAGCTTTGAAGAACGCTTTTTTGGCCGTGCAGTTGAAGAAACACGCACTGCTTTAGGGATTGAAGGGGTGCAAATTAAAGCAACCGATCCCTTGACTGCCGAATTCCAAAAACTGCAACAGGAAATAGCAATTTTGCAAAAGATGAACGATCCACAGGGAATTTATGCCCGCTTACCTTTCAATTTAAAAATTGAGTAATAGGCATGGGGCATTGGGCATTCCCCTTGTCCGAGTACCAGTAGGGTGTGTTGTCGCCAAGCGCCGCACCCTTCGGCTTGTTGGAGTCGCCTGGGTCGGGCTAACCCTACTAAGAGCTTACTAGTTTCCTTAGAAACCAGGTGACAGAAACAGCAAGGATGTGTAAAGTAATTGAAGATTGATTACTGACTCTAATTTTTTATGCATCCATCTATGGATAGAAAAACCAAACGTCTATTACTGCTTGTTGTTTCCTGTAGTGTAGCCGGTGTAATTCTAGGAGGTACTACTAGTTGGGCAGAGAGCAATCTTTGCTTACGTGCTAATAACGTTACGAGTGATTGCTTGACTCAAGATCCTATTGAAAAAACTATACAAGGAATGAGTACCGGATTGGTAGCTGGGGCAGGGGCAGCTTTTGGTGTAGCATGGAATGCACGCCACCAAGACTAGTAAAAAAGTTAGGAGTTAGGAGTTAGGAGTTATATCAAGTTCGGCTAATTACTTACGATCTAGTCGGTTTGCTTGGTAATAGGTAATAGGTAATGGGTAATAGGTAATACTCAAAACCAATTACCAATTACCAATTCCCAATTACCGACCTCCACAGATATCATAAGTGTTTAAACGGACATGATATTAGAAGTTATTTCTTCCTCATCTCCCTCATCCCACCTGCTCCCCTTCTCCCCTGCTTGAATCAGGTGCTAAAAACGATAATTGCGATCGCGTACCCAAAGACTCATCGGTACAGCGTTACCTTGTGAGTCTACTTTGACTTTCACTACTATCGGTCGTTGCTGTCCGTTTCTGGTTTGTCGGGCAGCACGAGCAATATCGTTACTCATCTGCGATCGCACCTCTTCTGGAACATTGTATGTATCTACACCGTAGTTGATCAAACCATCCTGATAAACCCCTCTTAAGGCTACTTGATTGTTTTGCAGGTACGTAGGCATATCGCTACTTACACGCACTGGTCGCCAAGCCCTAGGAACACCATCAATAAAGGATTGTTGCTCTTGCAAAATTACGTACAAGTTGGTTCCTGGTAGTAATTGTCTGTTACTTCCCCGATTTATCCTGAGTACATCTTCCCAGCCAGGAAGTCTTCTTAAAGTTGAAACACGGGAAATATTGTAGTCGAGGGTTAAGGAGTCGCCTTGCAATACATTATTGGAGTTTACAGGCACAGTTTGTAAAATTACCTCTTTGCCAGTGAAGTTGGTGTACATTGCTTGGGTAGGAACTGCCAGAATAATTCCTGTTTGAACTAGCAGAGGCACCAATAGCCGCCAAAAAGGTAAAGGCTGGTTCGCTTTTTGTTCAGTAGCAATTAAGTAATCCCGAAAAGTCAGCTTTTTAGAAAATTCCGCTTCGGGAGACAAAGATTTATTTTTACTAGATTCAGAGGATTCAATTTTCTTGCTCGATTCAGAAGAATCACCTTTCTTACTAGATTCAGAGGAGTCACTTTTCATGAGTGTAGTCCTAAAACAGCATTAGGGAAATCAAAAGCAGAATTAGGACTCACGCAGAGACAAAAGTCAACAGTCAACAGTCAATAGCCAACAGCCATCACTCAACATACTACTTCTTAGTTGCAGGAGTCAGGCGACGTTCAAACCAAAGTCCGGCGCTAATTAATGCAGAACCGCACATAATAAACACAAGCGACCTGAAAAGTAGGTCAGTGTCGTACTCTAGCACCCGACTAATGATTTGCAGCGTTAATAATAGCATACCGCCCCAAAAGGCACGCCTGTCGCTTAACTTCATCCCTTCTTGAATGAGTCCCCAAGCCAAAATTGCCAAAAGTACGTTGAAAATAAAACTGCCCAAATCGCCGATACGAGTGATAGCTTGATGCCAGAAAGGTACTATGGCGATGAAACCGAGAAAGGTGGTAATAATCCCAGTCGAAAAAACTGCTTCTCGGCGGGGAGGGTTGTTTCTTTGACGCAGCAAAAACAACCATTGCAAAACTGCTAAGCCGCTAAGAATTCCCAAATCAATGATGGGAAGAGACATAAATACGCTGCTAGTCGTTGGTGGATAAGAACTGTAGGATTGACCTTGCCATTGCCAACGAAAGGATAGAATGTAAAAGACAAGTCCAAAAGCCACCAAGGCTAAATCGCGGGCTAGGGGTTGAAATAACCTGTAATTGATGGTAGGAAACAGTAGGTCGTCATAACTCCAGAATAATGCAGGCGGGAGTGCAAAAGCGAAAGATGCCACCCAAGGAGCCACATTTGCAAGATTCAGAAGTGGTAAAGGATCAAGGTTGAATACTAAGGAACTAGCAAAGCTGAAGGCGGCGAGGGCAAAAATCCAACGCGATCGACAAAAGTAGGCTAAAGGTACAAACAGCAACCATGATAATAGGGGCATATGTTGTAATACTAGCCTTGCCCAAGACCAGTTACCTGAATAGCCTGAAGTATAAGATAAGTCTCCTATTCCCGCCCAATACCCTATTTGTACTAGGATAATTGCCATAATTCCCAAGGAATTTAAGGACAGACTGTAGGCCATGAGTAAAACACCAAATCCCCAAGCAAAAAACAGTTCAGTAGCGGAACCGTTAATATTGAAAATCTGTGCCATCAGTACTATGTTTGCGCCTAAAATAAAAGCGCCCAAAATCAGCAATGCTTCTCCTAGTAGGCGTTTGCTGCGTTGCGATTTCTTTGCTTCACTTTTGCCTAATGTAGCTTGTCTTGTGTAGAAACCAATGATACTAACTGAGAAAAACAAACTCATCATCAGGATGAATTTAACTTCTCGTGGCCATGCTTGCCAGTTTGCAGCTACAAACGTAATCACACCTAAACACAAAAGGACACCGCCTGTAGCGATCGCAATCATTGTAGAGCGATCGCGTGCAGCTGCTTCTAGGTTCTTAAATTGATAACGGTCTGCGATTTGTTCGTATTGCGAAGCACTAATTATGCCTTCATCTCGCCACAGTTGTGCTTCAGTGCGTAGTTTTCGCTGAAAATTATCTAATACCATGACCATCTCCGGTGCAGTGGGGTTGTTCTGATTTTTCACGTCATGTGGAAAGTGCAGCAGAGAAGGGTGTAAACAGGTATGAAGAAGGGTAAAGGGAAGGAAACATCCTTAGCCTTTATCCAGAATACTTCTCCTTACACGCCTATTTATTCCCCATTCAAATGGCGGTCATTATATTTTCAGTATGAAGCCAACCCACTTCATAGCATTGTTCTTCTGTAACAGTTTTACTAATGGAAAAACCATCAAATTTATTACTTAAACTTTCCCGGCGTTTATTTGAAAACCCTGATAATCAAGAAAAATTTATCGAAGCATTAATTCATCCCCAACCTTTTCAACCATGTATTCTTTGGTGTCAAGAAAAGCCGGAAGTTTTACCTTTTTCCGTGGAAACACCAACGATTTGGCAACCACAATTTGTAGACCGTTTACACCTAGGTGAAAAACCAGGTCAACATCCCCTACATCAACAAGGATATTTCTATTGTTTAGATTTTTCTTCTGTATTTGCGGCTGCTACTTTGTTAGCAATTCCTCAGCCAGTGCGTTTAGTTTTTGATATGTGTGCCTCTCCAGGAGGAAAGAGTATTTTTGCTTATCAAGCTTTGCAACCTGACTTACTCATCAGCAATGAAGTGATTGGTAAACGTTTGGGAATGCTAATTTCTAATTTAAAGCGTTGCCATATCAAACCTTGCATTATTGTGAATAGAGATTCTAGTATTTTTGCAGAAAGCATCCCATTATCAAGTAATTTAGTGATGGTAGATGCTCCATGCACTGGGCAATCTTTATTAGCTAAAGGTGAAAAAGCAGTTGGATGTTTTCATCCCACTGCTATTAATAAGAGTGCAAATCGGCAAAAAAGGATTATAGCTAACTCTGCTCAACTAGTTGCCCCACAAGGTTATCTTGCTTATATGACTTGCACCTATTCACCAGAAGAGAATGAGGAGGTTTGTGAATGGTTTTTGTCACGCTTTCCGCAGTTTCAAGCAGTTAATTTTAGTCATTTACAAGACTATCAATCGCATTTAACTACTATCCCTTGCTATCGGATGTTTCCACAAGATAGGTTAGGTGCTGGTGCCTTTACGGTACTTTTTCAAAATACTGAGGAGGGTGAGGCTAAAGAGTTAGATTTAGATGTATTGCATAGTTTGGGGATTATACAAATGTTGTAAATGTAGAGGTTATATCATGTCCGTTTAAACACTTATGATATCTGTGGAGGTCGGTAATTGGGAATTGGTAATTGGTAATTGGTTTTGAGTATTACCTATTACCCATTACCTATTACCTATTACCAAGCAAACCGACTAGATCGTAAGTAATTAGCCGAACTTGATATTATATAGCATTTCCCAATAAGCGTGATGTACATCTGGTAAACCTCACCCCCAACCCCTCTCCTTACTAAGGAGAGGGGAGATAAAGCTGTGCTTTATCGGGGTGAGGTAATCGGGATACCTCAGTTGCTTAGGAAACGCTATAAACTGTTCGGTTTAATTTGGCTACTAATCCTGCTTAGTGCTTTTTAGACGCTACTTCCAAAAATATTATGAAATTTTATCGCTTTCCAGCCTAGTTAGTTGTGCAAGATTTGCCACTGTTGCAATTAGCTCATCAGGGTCAAAAGGTTTACAAATAACCGACTGAAACCCTGCATCTATTGCTGTGTTAAACCCTTCTGGATATAGGTAACTTGTAAGAGCTATGGCAGGAAGAAACCCCCCATACAAGGTTTCTTTATTTCTAATGAAGCGAATTAGTGAATAACCATCGAAGTCACAAACCCCAGCAAAAAATTTCTGACTTTGAGCTTGATTCAAGTATTTTTACCATCTGCTGTAAATGCGATCGCACCGCAGATTAGGACTTATACATTCTTTTTGAAGATGCATCTATAATACTTAGACAAAACTACACACTGTAGGGGAAATAAAGCGCAGTAATAGCACTGAAGCACCAACATTTAAAAGTTAATAAAATATACATAATTATTTATTGGTGCTTAATAATGTCAACCCTGCCTCCTCAGTGTCAAAATTTAAAAGAGCAAGTTGAGTCTATATTACAACTTTTACAGCAAGAATCATCTTTGCGTTCCCAAGATATTACACCTGTACAAACTTCTCTGAGTAAAGCGATTTCTCCGAAGTTTGAAATTGTGTTTGCAGGTGCATTTAGTGCAGGTAAATCGATGCTAATTAATGCACTGCTAGAACGGGAATTGCTATACAGCGCTGAGGGACACGCCACAGGTACGGAATGCAAGATTGAGTATGCACCAGCAGATAAAGAACGGGTTGTTTTGACATTTTTAAGTGAAGCAGAAATTCGAGAACAAGCAAGTTCTTTATGTCAACAATTAGGATTTAAAACAGTAGCCAATATCAATCAAGCTGAAATAGTTAGCCTTTTATGCGAAGGATGTCAAGTTATAATTCAGCAAGAGGGTGGTGAAAGTAAATCGGAACGTGCAAAGCAAGCAAAAGCATTATTATTGTTGCTGGAAGGATATGAAACAAACCGTCAATATATTAATACATTAAATAATGCTACATATTCCATGGAGCAATTTAATTTTTCTAATCTTAAAGAAGCTGCTGGATATGCACGTCGTGGTAGCAATAGTTCAGTTTTAAAGCGGATTGAATATTACTGTAATCATCCCCTTTTGGAAGATGGAAATGTCATTATTGACACGCCAGGAATTGATGCACCAGTAGAAAAGGATGCACAACTAACTTATGCCAAACTTCAACATCCTGATACTTCAGCCGTGGTGTGTGTGTTGAAACCTGCATCGGCTGGTGATATGACAAAGGAAGAAACGGAACTTTTAGAAACCATGCGGTCAAATGGAGGAATACGCGATCGCGTTTTTTATGTCTTCAACCGCATTGATGAAACTTGGTACAATACCCAGCTAAGGCAGCGATTAGATAATTTAATTACTGGACAGTTTCATGATACCAGCAGAGTTTATAAAACCAGTGGGTTACTCGGCTTTTACGGAAGTCAAATCAAACAGACAAATAGACAAAATAGATTTGGTTTAGATTCTATTTTTGCAGAAAGTGTTAAAAATTTGAACGGTAGTGAGGAAACACCACAATTTGTTTATGCATTTAACAATTATTGTGTGAGTTCTGGTAAACTTTCTGCCAGTCAATTTCGGATTTCTCTGAATGGCTTTGAAACTCCCAATGAAAATTATGTACGGATTTTATCTGAACAAGGAACGCCTCTGATTAAACAGCTAATTCAAGATAGTGGTATCGAAGAATTTCGCACAGCTATTACTCGTTACCTGACAGAAGAAAAATGTCCGCAACTTTTTCAAAATCTTGCTGATGACTTGGAAGATGTATGTATTAATCTGAAAAAATATTATCAGTCTGTACAACGAAATTTAGAGAGTCAGCCGCGAGAAATTGAAGCCATGAAGGCGCAGGAATTGCTACGTCTTAACCAGCAACTACAGCAACTTGGTAAAGACTTTAGCTTGCACATCACAGAAGAAGTAAATTTCTTAATTACTAATGCTTGTGATGCTTTTGAAGCAGATTTTCGCCAATTACAATCACGGATGATTCGTCGTTTAGACGAGTTACTAGATAATTTTTCTGTGGCTGATGCTTATCGACGTGCAACCCTGAGTCATCCGCGTAACGCAACAGCGCCATTGATTGCTATTTTAGTAGAGGCATTTTATTATTTATCCAATCAATTGGAAGATATTTTAGTTGATTCTTCCCAGCAAGTTGTTGCTAATTTGTTTCAGCGGCTGATAGAGAAGGTTCGCAAGTCAGAATATTATCGTCAATTGTATCGCTTGTTAGGTAATGATAGCGGCATTGAACGAGAGTTAAAAGTTGTAGAAAAACAAGTTTCTTTGGCTTTGGTGAGTGCTGCTGGTGTAGAATGCGATCGCTTTGTGCGAGAAAGTCCTAGATTTTATGATGAAGGCACTTTTTCTATATATCAATTTCGCCAGACTTTGCAGCAGACTTCCCAAGGTTATGATGCTGAAAGTGTCATAGAAGCAGAACCAGCAATTAGGCAATTATTAAAGTTAGATTTTGAGCCGAAAGTTTCTCAAACCATTCGCAAATCCTTCCGCCAAACCATCAACCAAACCCTCAAAACTCATTTGTTACCAATAGCTGATAAGCAAGCAGATGAAATTTTACAGCAGTATCCACAGGCCCGTGCTTATGTAGAAGAAACGCTGCAACAAGAAGCCGAAGAAAAGATTCTGAATAATGGACGTTTATTAACTGCTGTTGAGCAAAAAATAGAGGCTTATAATTCAGCAGTTTCCAGTATCAATAGTTGTTTGCAAGCAATGCAGTTATATGAGCATTTATTGCCTGTAATTAGTGATGCTGATTCAGAACTTATTGATAAAATTGCTGCTAACAACGGTATTGTTGTTTCAGATGGTTTACTGGATGGAGTAGCACAAGTTTAGTATCTTTGTCTTTATAGCCCAAGGCTTCTAGCACTTGTCATTACCCGCATTTTTGTAACAATTAAACTATTACATTGACCGACATTACGCTCAGAATTTAAGTTCTGGGCTAATAGTTCAAGTCTACTTAAGTGGACTCAAATTTTTGCTTAGTCCTCTTGAGAGGACTTTAGCTATTAGCCTGGAAATTAATTTCCAGGCGGGATAGTAACGTAGCAGGAGATTTCAAATATGTAGGTAATGACAAACCGTTCTAGGGTGAGGGCGTGATTGGCTCATTTTTGTAGTTAAGAATTATATTCAAAACTTCAAAAATTGGATCATTTTTAAAAAATAATCAAATTGAGATTGATATGAAAGCTGAATTGAAAGTCATAGATTGTAATGATGATGATGTTTTAGAGTTTGGAGATAACGTATACAAAGTTAGTAGACTTAAAGAAGCAATGAATAAATCAATTAATGCTTCATTAGCACGTAGGTTGTATGACCAATTTGCTAGTTTTGGAATAAATATCAACTCAAGTATTTTTGAGAATTGCTTTGCCCAAGGCATAGATTGTAAAATCCTCCATCTAGGTTCTCAAAGCTGGAAAAAAGGAAAAATCAAATTTCAAGTCAGCATTGAATTTTATATGGAAGAGGATGTAGAAAGAACTGAGAGCGAACATTCAGAAATCACTGAACCCGAATCACCTCTTGATGATCTGCGTCGCATGATTAAAGAGGGAGACTCATGAGCAAAACTGCTCGAATTCGCATCCCTCTTGCAGTAGATATTAAGTAATTTGTGTCATGGCTTTGCTATCATGCAGTGCTATATACTTAGCTATCAATTGCTTTTATCAATTTTTGTAACGGTTTTTGCAACTTTCCCCCTAATAATTGCCTGGTGTGTCATGGTGGTAAGTGAGAGTTAATTCGGCGACAGCGTTTGTTTTTATTATTGACAGGCTTATTCCTTTTGGTATTCACAGACTATTCTCCGAAACTTAAATCTCTACACATTTATGATTTCGGAGACAATTTATGTCAGTTTATGTAGGCAATCTTTCTTACGAAGTTACAGAAGACAGTCTGAATGCTGTGTTTGCAGAATATGGTTCTGTAAAACGGGTTCAGCTTCCTACTGACCGTGAAACAGGTCGTTTGCGCGGCTTTGGTTTTGTGGAAATGGGAACTGATGCTGAAGAAACAGCTGCCATTGATGCACTTAATGGTGCTGAGTGGATGGGACGTGACCTCAAAGTTAATAAAGCTAAACCCAAAGAAGAAAGAGGTTCGTTTGGTGGTAACCGTGGAAATTATGGCGGACGGAACCGCTATTAAGTTTTATAGATTTACCTCTTTAAACAAACCTGTTAATTCAGGAAATTAATTGCATTTGAAAAAGGCTCAGGCAAGAATGCTTGAGCCTTTTTAAGATAAAATTTGGACGGTGCAACCAAAACTTAAGCTTTAGCAGCCAAAATTCAATCTCTGGAATTCTCCATGTCAAACTCAGACAGTCCTGTCAAACCTGCTGTTCTCATCACCATCATTGGTGAAACGGTGTTGAAAGACCGTATTGTCAAGCTGCTGAAAAGCCATGATGTCAGTGGTTACACCATTAATCAAGTTCAAGGTGAAGGCGGTCACGGAAGACGCTTGTCGGACTTAGCAGGCTACAATACCAATGTAGAAATCAAGACCATTGTTTCATTAGAAGTATCTGATGCTGTCCTTTCAGCACTGAAAGAGGAGCAAGGTAACCACGCCTTAATTGCTTTCCGACACAATGTAGAAGCCTTCTATTAATTAATCTTTCTTACTCAAGCAGTCCTGACAAATCTGTTGCTATAGTAAGTTTCATCAAGTACCAAATAACGGAAAACTTTGATCTGACTAGCTTTAGTTTTAGCTAGCTAAAGTTTCATCTTTAGTAACATCACAAGATAATGTTTGCCTTAGTAACACGTTTTAACGTGTAGTAAATTATGGATATTACTGCCAATAGAATTCCAGAATTTGAAAAATTATTTAGACAAAAATTACAACTAAATAATTGTAAACTCAAAAAGAAAAAACAAGAGAATAATTATGAAATTATTACTCCTGCTAAAGACATTTTTTTGATGTACTGGAGCGAATTTCCTAAAATTCAGTTGGTATATCAAAATGTAGGAATACGCACAGAGCAAACTGTAGTTTATGAGCGAGCTATCCGCTCCCATATTAACTTTTGTGTAACTAGTATCCAGAAAAGCATGATGATTGCTGACAAATAGGCTCAGAATTAGCGAGTCTGTCACCACTCGCTACACAAAGTTTGAAAGTTTTGCTACCAGAGGTTAGAAAAATAAAATTGCTTGTGGATTCGCAAATTCCCAAAAAATCTTGTTTTTTCTGAATTTACCAGAACTTTTGTGATCACTCCTCTTTGACAAGCTAAAGAAGCTTATCAACAGCGCTGCTGAATTGTTCATAAGGAGAAACTCCTATGATTGTTTCTGCTAATTCACCATCTTTAAAAATTAACACCGCTGGAATACTGCGAAGTCCGTATTTTTTAAACACTGGCTTGTTGTTGTCCACGTCTACCTTGACAACCTTAAGGCGATCTTTGTATTCATTAGCAAGTTTATCCATTAACGGACTCACAAGACGACAAGGCCCACACCAAGTAGCAGTAAAGTCAACAACCAGAACTTTTTCTTCACTTAAAAGAGTATCAAATTCGCTTTCTTGAACGTAAGCAACTATGTCAGTAGGCATTATTTATTTTCCTGTATCAAACTTCAATTGCAGTCAACAGTTAAGTATTCATATTCCAAGGTTTTGATCCCCAGTTACAGGAATTGAAAGAGTTAGCTGTTCAGTAAAGATACTCCCATAAAGCAAGCACTCAGCGCTATATGCGAAGCATATAGCGCTGACGTGGATGTTATCCAGGCATGATTTGAACAATCAGTGAGCGTTTATCAAGCGACTGTACTTTACCTACTTTACTGAGATCAGTGACGATGCGCTCTAGCATTTCTCCAGCTTGCTCACGATATTGATGTTCTCGACCTCGTAAACGAATAGCAAATTTCACTGAATCGCCTTTATTCAACCACTCAAGCGCTTGATCAATGCGTAAATTATAATCAGCCATCCCCACGTTGGGACGGAACCGGACTTCTTTTACTGTGGGTCTAGCACTCTGTCCCTGGCGTTTTTTCTTTTGATACTGAAGCTTACCATAGTTGAGAATCTTTGCTACTGGGGCATCTTGACCTTCGGAGACTACAACTAGGTCAAGGTCTACGCTCTGGGCTAACTGTAAAGCCTCATAAGTATTGATTAGACCACGATTGTTATTTTCATGATCAATCAAGAAGACTTGAGGTGACTTGATTTGCGAGTTAATTTGTTGTTTTTGGACTACGATAATTGTTTCCTCTCATTAATTCAACGCTTTGCCTTGCAAGTATTACTAAGATAACACAGTGTTATCTATAAAGATAATGTATGCTAGCTTGATACCATAGCACATTTTTTTATGGACATGTGGTTCATTTTTCTAGCATTACTCCGATTATTGCCCAAAATAGCTCTATTTTGATTAAAATTTTATGTACATCAGAGTGCTATCTATTTATGATCTATAAATTATTACTTGATTGCTTCCTTTGAGTCATTTACCAAAAGACTGATTTTTTTTAATTTCCAAATGACTTGTCTTTAGTATTAAATCTTTATTAATAGTTGCCTTAAGGTTTTTATTGATTATGATTGTTAAAATATAGGTAAGGCAATAAAACAGACAAATTTATGGATACGAAGGATTTTGAGCATACATTAGCTGCCATTGAGTTAAATGTCGCCAGAAAAATAAACTGGGATTATCAGCAATTCAAAGACTGTTTCAGTTTCACAGTAAATGACGGAGCTATTGAGATAGAACCCAAGAAAAATCCACTCACAGAATCTGAATTGCAACTTTTAAAGCAAGCTTTGTTAGATTATGGTTTTCAATACAAAAAAACCGTAAATGATTTTATCTTGGTTTTTGAGCAAGATATTGAATTGAGATAGAGCAGAATAAAGGGAGTGGGCTTTGAGAAGGCATCTCTGCTGCGTTAGGTAATTATTCTGCTGGTGATAGTGTTGCTATAACTGAAGTTAGTGGCGAAGCTTGACACAAGCAGTTATAATCATGAATAAAACTCCTCGAATTCGCATCCCTCCCGAAGTGAGGCAATATGTATTCCAACGGGATAAATATCAATGCCAAAGCTGCGGTAAAACAACTTTAGAAATTGACCTTACCATCGACCATATCATCCCCCTCGCCCGTGGCGGTCAAAACGATATCAGCAACTTGCATACTCTCTGCTTCACCTGCAACCAACAGAAGACAGATAAAACTGACCCTCGCTTCCGGCGACATTTTCAAAGTTAGGGTAATACCATTTTGGATTTTGGATTTTAGATTTTATACCATTTCACTCAATTACTGATATAATTCCAAAGCACCCCTGCACCCCTGCTCCTCTGCACCGAAAGCTGCCTATTTGTATAATCTAGCTGCGTAAGTCCTGTCATATTTTCAATCAGCAACGCCCGTTTTTTTCACCTTTGCGACGGCCGTAGCAAAGGCTGACTAGCGCTGATTCCCCCTATACCCGCAAGGGCGGGGAAACCAGCACACGCAAGTGTCTTCATCTTGGTAGGACACTCCTAATCAAACTTACTCAGAATTGTACTGACATTAACAGCTAACTTTTGCCCCAACTTTAACAACTGACGACACTGATTAGTATCCTCTTCATTGCTAAGGGTTGTCAGACACAAAGGCAGAATTTGACTGTGCAGACAACTGAAGTATAGCTCTTGGGATCGCTCTAAAGAGATGCCTAGATTTAGTTGATATCCCACATCAATCAAGCGATCCAAGAGCTGGATATCTGCATGAAAACTACCATTAGTATCATGCAACAATCGCCACAGCGATCGCACAATCAACTGTTCTAACATCTGCTTGCCTTCAGGAATATTCAGCCGACAATGCAAATGTTTTGCTTCAGTAGCGATCGCCTCTAATTCTACAATATGATTCCAACACAGTTGTGGTTCCGTGATGTCTTGCTCAAGCGATCGCAACATTGTCATGCAACGATAACCTAAAGCAATCTCCGCCGCTACCTGCAACTCTTGCGGTACCGCTAGCCCATCCCGATGAAATGCCATCAAGACACCGTAGTTCTCCCGGTACGCTTGAGTATACAGTTGGTCTAAACGTGTCAGTGTTTCCTGACTGATCAACCGCATAATCCGGTGGCGTTCTTCAGCAAACAGATTTTGCAAGCTGAAAGTTTCTTCTCCAAATAGCTGCGTCATCACTAAGATAGAGTGGGCTGCACTCGCCTGTTGTAGCGCCCCAAACAGCTTTTCTTTCAATTGGCTGTAGTCACGCCGTCCAGTAAATTGTTGAATACAACAATGGAAATCCCAGCCTCCCAAATGCAGCACAGCAAACATTAAATGTTCGCTTTCCCAGGTAATTTCTGACACCAGTTTTAAATGTCCGACAACCAAAGTCAGCGATCCCATGCGTTGCAGTTGGTAATCTAACTCATTGGCAGTGTAGCAATAAACTCGCTTTTGATAAGGCTGGGGATGCTTATTCTTTGTATCTACAGATAGGAAGTTGCGCGTTTCGGCTGGCTTGTGATTGTTAAACAGCGAAGTGATGGCGTAATGGGCTGCAACTTGCTTAAATCCTACTTGGGCAGTTAACACCAGTTGTTTATAAATTTCCCCGCCATGCTTATAGCTATCAATATTACTGGGAGCTAAACCCAAACGTTTGAGGAAGCCTTTTTCCAACTGTACACCAGCCACATCTCCTGCCAATTCCAAAGCACGGGCGGCGTAGCGGAGAATCTGCGTTCCTTCTGGACGAGAAATTTCTTCAAAAAACCACCCGCAACTAGTGAACATCAGCAAACCGTGACGTTGCATTTCCAATAGACGCAAAGCGTCCACTTGTTCTGCGGCTGTTAGTTTGTGAGTTTGATGGCGAGAGAGGAAACGGCTGACATTGGCAGCAGAGCGATCGCGCATCACTTCGATATATTCATCCCGTGCTTGCCAGGGATCACGGAAATACTGCTTACCGTATTCCTCATACACCTCAACTAGCTGATCCCGCAACCAATTTAAGGCAGTCCGCAGCGGACGACGCCATTTTTGATGCCAAACACTGCCTTCACCACCGCAACCACAGTCATCTTGCCATCTGTCAACACCATGAGCGCAACTCCAGGCTGTGACTGACTTTAATTCTACTTCCCAAGTGGGAGAATTCAAGCTGAGGTAGTGGGCAAAGTTCGTCACCGTCCAACCGTGGCCGGGAAACTCCTGTGTAAAGGCGTAGGCTAAAGTTTTTTCGGTACCTTTTTTATGGTGTCCAAAGGTTTCCCCATCCGTCGCCACAGATATCAACTGTGCTGGACGATGATCCCCACGCACTGCCGAACCAATGCGTCCTGCAAAGTGACTAGAATTATAGACAACATCACTAAAACCCATATCCCGTGAGATTGGGCCATCGTAAAAGAATATATCAATATAAGGACGAGAATCGTTAACATCTCCACTCCCTTCTTTAACCGAACTCAGAGGTGAAGATGCAGTACTAAGAGTTGGCTGCAAATAGCAACGATAGGGGCGGGTGGGATCAATCTGACTACCGCCAACTTCGTGCCATTGTGGCTGGGGATCATTTTTACTGGGGAAAGGACGACAACGAAGTGCTTGAGATGGTGCAAGGATAATAAAGCGAATACCTTCGGCAACCAGGGCTTCTAAGGTTGCATAGTCTACACCAGTTTCAGCTAACCACATGCCTTCGGGATCGCGTCCAAAGCGGGAGCGGAAGTCTTCTTTGCCCCAACGAATTTGGGTGTATTTGTCCCGTTCGTTGGCCAGCGGCATGATGATGTGATTGTATACTTGCGCGATCGCATTCCCGTGACCATGCAAGCGTTGGCAACTCTTGGTGTCTGCGTCTAAAATCCGCTGATAAACCTCCAAATCGTGGCGTTCTAGCCACGACATCAGTGTCGGCCCTATATTAAAGCTGAAATATTCGTAATTATTCACGATCCCCATCACTTCACCCCGGTCATTTAAGACCCTGGCAAAGGCATTGGGACGATAGCATTCCCAGTGAATCCGCTCGTTCCAATCATGGAAAGGTGCAGCACTCGGTTGGCGTTCAATCGCGTCCAGATAAGGGTTTTCTCGTGGCGGCTGGTAAAAGTGCCCATGTACCGTCACATAAACACCTGTAGCTTTCTTTAGGGGATCGCTAGTGTGAGTATCTTTGGCAGTTATATCTGATGTAAGCGTTGAGCCAGAACTAGCTGGCAGTTCAGCAGCAGAAGTCATGTATATTTATCCAAACAAAAAAACTTAAGTGGCGCCTAAAGCACCGTATTTAAACCTTTCTACAGAGGTTTAAAGACAATTTCCGGTATATACGAAAACTATGGGTATAGGATACAACGAAATCTTCGAGAAATTAGTCTTACTATAGTGGGAAATCTGCGTTATCGCACAGCCGTTTCCTTAAAGGCACGAAATGATCAGCCATTGAATAACGTCTCAGTTAGGGGTTTTCTCGTTGGCAGGGCCAATAAAAATTTAATCGTCTTTTAATACATTAAACCCCATTTTTGGTGTGATATTTTGGCTCAAATTGATAGTTTTGCTACGAAAGATTACAAAAGCGAGTTAATTCGCAATGTTATTTTACATATATAGTAGTGTTCAATGGATCGCGCCCAGGATTCCCAAACTTTAGTGTAGCAAGTTGGCGAGGAATGGGCGCTTTGGGACTGGGGACTGGGTACTAGGGACTGGGTACTGCGAAAGAAATATATCTATAGATTCTTCCAATCCCTAATCCCTAATCCCCAATGCCCAATCCCCAAAGTTGAGAGTATCCTATTGAAGTGCTAAAACCTTAGCACTCGGCTAGGATATCCTCAACTCAAGGTTATAAATGTCAGGTAAAAACATTCTTTTCCTTTTTCTACTGCTTTTTATCCCGGTTTCCCTAGCAGCGCACTTTTTGGAATGGGGAGACTTGATAGTTTTCATCACAGCCGGCTTAGCAATTCTGCCTTTAGCAGCTTGGATGGGTACAGCTACAGAAGAAATTGCTGTAGTGGTTGGGCCGACATTGGGGGGGTTGTTAAACGCCACCTTTGGCAATGCTACAGAGCTAATTATAGCTTTAATTGCTTTGAACGCCGGATTGGTGGATGTAGTCAAAGCCAGCATCACGGGATCAATTATTGGCAACTTACTCCTAGTCATGGGTCTTTCCATGCTTTTAGGCGGACTGCGTTACAAGGAACAGAAATTTGAGTCTATTGTGGCGCGAGTCAATGCTTCATCCATGAATTTGGCGGTCATTGCTATTTTGTTACCCACAGCGATGAACTACACTTCTACAGGAATAAGTGAACAAACCTTACAAAATTTGTCCGTTGCTGTAGCGGTGGTGTTAATCCTGGTCTACGTCCTGACACTACTATTTTCGATGAAAACCCACGCCTATCTTTATGAGGTGGGTGTAGCAGGCGCAGACGAAACCTCTGATGACAAACCAAATCTTTGGTTATGGTGTGGTGTACTGCTAGTGTGTACCCTCTTTGTGGCACTTGAGTCAGAAATGTTGGTCGATTCTTTGGAAGTAGCCACATCCCAGCTTGGTTTGACTGCATTGTTTACAGGGGTGATTTTAGTTCCCATCATTGGTAACGCCGCAGAACACGCCACAGCAGTCACCGTAGCTATGAAAGACAAGATGGATTTATCGCTTTCTGTAGCTGTGGGATCAAGTATGCAGATTGCTTTATTTGTTGCTCCCGTTTTAGTAATAGCGGGGTGGGTGTTGGGTAAGCCGATGGATTTGGATTTCAAGCCTTTTGAATTAGTGGCTGTGGCTGTGTCAGTGTTGATTGCCAATAGCATTAGTTCTGATGGTAAGTCCAATTGGTTAGAAGGCACTTTACTTTTAGCCGCTTATACAGTAATAGGGTTAGCCTTTTACTTCTATCCAGTTATCCCTGGCATTGGGTAGGGGCGCAAAGCCTTGCGCTACCATCGATATTTTATTGCACGAGCGATCGCTTTCTAGTTTAACCGAGGGCGATCGCTTTTGTTTTGGTTGACTGATGACTGATGACTGATGACTATTAACTATTGACTGATGACTAATGTCAATCACATCTATAGATATACTCCTTAGGGTAGAATAAATTTTTCTTTAACTAGAGTTTATTAGGGTTAACAGGATAAGCAGGGTAAATAGGGAGAAACTATCCACCTTCAGCAATCACAAGTGATTGCCATATGTTGTGGCAGTTTCTTAACTTGTAAGCACACACCATTCCGGAATTTAAAAATTTTCTCTGTCAAAGGAAATATGGGTTTTAGTAATATCAAATACAATGAACGATATTGTCCTGCTGATGACGGGTGTGTTAATTACAAGACAACCATCTCCGTCTCATTTACCCAAGAAACCTGTAATTCAGCTAGACAATGGCGTGCAAAAGTTAACACAAAATCTATCATATCAGGTAATTCCATCTACGACAATCACGCCAACTGAATTTGTACAGCTAGATGAGACTTTTCCAGCCACTCCATTGGTGCCTAAGCCTGAGTATCAAAATACTCTGATGAATAAAACAGAGAAATTTCTTGCCACAGATTTATACAGCTTGGCTGAGTTTAAGCATTTCCAAGCTGTCAGGTTGAAGTTTCCTGATGAACAACGCTTAATTGCTAAACAAAGCCGTGAAGAAAATGTTGTTATAAAATCTCATCAAGTAAGTTTGCCTAATAAACAGCAGCTAATAGCCCAAGAAAGTGATGAAGAAAACTTTGTTGCCAAATCTCAAACAGTCAAGAGCGAAAATCTGCCAATTCTAAGTTTTAATAGTTCAGGTCTTACTGTTAGAGTCTTGCAACGGTTATTAGTAGCTAATGGCTATGCTATTCGAGTTGATGGGGTTTTTGGGGCGTTGACAGAGAGTGCTGTCAAAGCCTTTCAAAACCAGCACAATTTAACTGTGGATGGAATCGTAGGTCAAAGAACTTGGTACTATCTGACAAAATAGTCCAAAGTCAATAGTCAATAGTCCAAAGTAGGAGCTATTGACTATTGACGATTGACTATTGACTAATTACCGAGATTTATGTTGTTCTAAAAGTTGTTGCGCTCTTGGTTTATAAATTAAGTAGAACAATGCTTCAATGTAACGCAACAAATCTTCTCGATTCTCTTTTGAAGTAAAGTTCCAAAAGCCGTAAATTCGCGCTAATGACAACAGCTTGGTTGTGTGAATTTTCCAGGTGTAGGTGCTGTAAACTCGGTCAATTGCTTTTTGAGAAATTGTATCCCAATAATTAGGATTCTGTTCACACTTGTTGACAAATTCTAGAATCTTGCTGGCAGTTTCTTCTAAATGAGTTGGGTTAATGTAAAAGCCGTTAACCTTATCCTGAATAATTTCTAATGGCCCACCAAATTGTGTGGCAAAAGTTGGTAATCCAGAAATCATCGCCTCTAAAATTGTCAAACCAAAGGCTTCAAATAAAGCTGGTTGGACAAAGATGCCTTTGTGGTCGGCAATCACTCGATAAATTTCACCTGAATCATTTTTTGATAGGCGCACACCCAGCCAGCGAATTTTGCCGTGGAGATTGTACTCATCAATGATGTGGTAAAGTCTGACAATTTCATCACGTTCTTCGTTATCACCTGATTCTTCTACGCGTAACTTACCCGCTACTAAAATTAAGTTACAATGCTCCTGCAATTCTTTACTTTGACCAAAACATTCAGCTAAACCTGTGAGGTTTTTAATCCGGTCAAGACGCGCCATTGAAAAGATAGGGCGCTTGTTGGGATCGTCGAGTTTGCCGAAGATTTGGGATGAGTCTTCTAGGGTGAAAAGCATTTCAGAAATGCGATCGCGATCGCTTTCTACTCGGTCTTGAGTCCGCGTGTAGGGAAAATAGGCATTCTCGTTAACTCCAGGCGGTACAACGTTAAATTTGGGGCTAAATAGTTCAATGCCATTGGTGACATGGTACAACTCTGGCATGGTGAAACATTTGTAGGATTCATATTGCCCCACACTATCAGGTGTCCCGACAATTTCTTGGTAAGTGCTGCTGATAATAAAATTGGCAGCATTCATCGCTAACAAATCAGCAGTAAATTGCAAGGAAAAATGATATTTATCCTCCAAATCTTGCCAGTAGAGGTTACTGAATAAATATTTGGATTTTTCCAAAGCATGGGCAATGTTGCACTGGGTAACTTTCATCCGTCGTGCTAACAGAAACGCTACTAAATTACCATCAGTGTAGTTACCAACAATTAAGTCTGGTCTACCATGAAATTCTGCTAGCAGTTCTCTTTCTGAGTCAAGCGCAAAGGTTTCTAAATAAGGCCAAAACTCAAACCGGGAAATCCAGTTTTGAGTCATATTCGGATTGAAATCGCGTAAAGGTACTCGCAAAATCCAGGCGTTTTCTGTGCCGTGGACTTTTTCTAAACGTTGATGACAAAGAGTGCCATCGCTATTAGGAATCAAGCGGGTGAGAATAATTACCTTTGGCTGGACGTTCAGTTTTTCTAACCCAGCTAGGTGGGCATCTTCTTGCAGTTGCTTTTCTAAATTCTTCGCTTGGTCGAGGACGTAAACCACCTGGCCACCAGTATCAGGACGCCCCAAAACTCCCTCTTGTCCAAACCAACCGTGGGCTGACACTAAGACGATTCTAAAAATCATCGGAACGCGAGAGATGAAGGCTTCTAGAGTCTGGGGATCGGCAGAATCAATTAATTCATCTAAAACATTAAGAGTTTCCTGGACTCGCTGGGCTGTGTTTCCCCACCCCGGTTCAAAACCCATCGCTTGCAATTGAAACCGGAATTCTTCGTAGGGTTCATCACTGGGGCGACCACCTACAAATGCTATAGCTTTTTTAACTTGTTCGGAAAGTTGCTCTTGTGATTTAATGCGATCGTTGATCAACAGTTGAATGCCGTTGTAGTGGTGCAGCCGCAAGAAATTTAATAAACTATCTAGCAATTGTTTGGAGTCTTGAAAGATTTTGCTGGATAGGTAGCGGTTGAGAAACTCTACACCCTTACCAATATTTTTCGGGTCGCGGATAACTGGCGTGTAGTCATAGAAGGGGCCGAAGTCCAATTCTAGCAGATCACCTTCATTGGGATGATATTTGTTCACCAGGCGATCGCGTAGATCTAGCAATTCCTGCACCGTCATCGGTTCAAAAGTCAAGTCAGCCGTCAGCCGATAAACTTCTTGGCTAGCAATCTTGGGACGGATAATCAAACACAGGTTTGAATCTTCTTGAATAATTTCCTGAGTGTAGTAAATTAGTTTGCCCAAATGCGAAGAAGCGTAAAAAGTTTCTGGTTTCTGGGACTTAGCACAATATTCTCTAAATACATTCAGTATCTCGTTCCGTAGCAAGTATTTTTGTTCTTGCTGGCGTAATTCACTTGCAAATGAACGCAAATCACTCTTTTCTTCACTATCTAAGATTGCTTGGATCAATTCAGACATGTTAACTCCTAAAGATGATTTTGCATTTTGGACTTCCAGGCAGAATGTAAGTCCTGACCCTTTCGTCTAACCGTACAGAAACGCAAATAAACACAGATGAATATTTCTCTGTGTTTCTCTACCGCAGTCGCTTTCTGTAACGCGATCGGGCGTTTCTCTTTACTTAAAGTATCTGTTACTCAGTATTTTAGGCTCTAACTAAAGACGTACAATTGTCTATACTTTTGAGTAATGCAGTGTCTCTAATGCTTTTACCGCAAAGGTTGAGAAGTATTTTAATTTTTCTAAAAATAGCTTTGAGTGATACTATTAACAGCCTGATACTTCAGCTTATATCCCAGATATAGGACTCATATTTGATTTTTGAAAAAAACTCAGTACATTTTTATTACTTTTTACTGTTCCCTGTCTCTACTAGTGGTTCAGGAATCAAATCGGATTCTTATAAATTAAGCTGACTCCTAATATACATAAATAACTATTTAGGTTGAGACAATATGCCAAAAGTCATTGTTCAAGTTCGGACACGAGATAATCTACTTAAATTACTTGCCCAAGGAGAGTCTCAGGCATGGGTTATTGCTGAAGAAAAAGCTCAAAAAATTACCCATGTTCAGGTTGTGAATTTTGATGGCACACAGATGATTGAAGGCATCTTTGACCGAGAAGCGAGTTGGAGAATGAATGATGGTCGGCTGGTGTTGAAATTTCTAGATGGCTGTATTTTGAATTGCCAAGTCAAGTTTGATTCACAAAATCCAGTTCGCTATATTTAAGATGTACACCGATATCTGTGTTTCAATGCAGGGTAGTTGCATGGACATTACAGCGACTTTGAAGGAGATTACATCTTTAAACGTTGCAGATCGAATTCGTATTGTGCAAGCCATTCTAGATAGTATTGCATCAGAGCAAGTTGATCCAGAGCTTACAGAAGTGCAACAGCAGGAACTTGACCGACGAATTTCTGATTATGATGCGAATCCTGACGACGTATTAACGTGGGAAGAGATTAAAGCCTCAATCAAAGGACGATAATAGACCTCTTGCAAAAGTCGTTCTTTGCGATCTTTTCTTTGCGCCTTTGCGCGGCAGTCGCTTCAAGTCGGCAAAGCCGCCCAACGCGCTGCCTTGCCTTTGCGTGAGACAAAAAAATATTTATGCAAGAGGTCTAATGAATTACGAGCTAGTATTTCGTCCAGAAGTACGTGAATAACTAGATAAGGCGTACATTTGGTACGAGAGTCAGCAGACAGGACTTGGTGATGATTTTTTGGATTGTGTTGATGAAATGCTCAATCGAATTTGTCAGATGCCTGAGTATTATGCATTCTTTTTCTGCGATGAGAAGTCTTCATCCTAATTTGATATAAAAATATATCTCAGATCAGTTAAAAACTCGATGGAAGATATGTCGTTAACAACGCTGCAACTGCGCTAAAAATACAACAATTTCATCCATTGCTTGCCGAATAACGCTTGCAGGTTGTTCAGATTGATTGACAATAATACTAAAAACCAACGGCTCATATTTAGGCACATTCACATAGCCAGATAGAGAAACAACACCCGTCAACGTGCCTGTTTTTGCTTGCACAATACCTTCAGCAGGAGTACCACGAAAGCGATTAGTTAAAGTACCACTTTTGCCTGCCACAGGTAAAGACGCACGATATACCGATGCTGCTGGTGTTTTTGCTATTCCGCGCAAAGTTTGTACAAAAGCCTCTGGAGTCGCTAAATCACGACGTGATAACCCGGAACCATCCACTAAAACATAATTTGCTGAATCAACTCCCAATTGAGTCAAACTTGCCTTCAGCACTTCCAACCCAAGATCAGCAGTACTCTTATTTTGAACTCTGGGTTGTTTAAAAGCTAATGCTCTTAGTAATGCCTCAGCATAAAGATTATTACTATTTTGATTAGTTTCCATCAATAATTCAGATAAAAGTGGCGATTCTACAGCTGCTAATTCCTGTTGATTTGTACCACCACTAACTACCAATGTCTGTCCCAAACTAATTTTTTCTGTGGCTAATGCAGTGCGGAAACGCCGCAAAAAATAATAATTAGGGTCAACTACAGGCAAATTAACTAAATATGGTTGGGAATTCGCTGCAATTTGTCCTTGTATTCGCAATACACCCCCTGCTAAATCGCGGGTGACATTGATGTAGCTTGGTTGGTTTTGAGCAACTGTAATTGATTGATTAATTGTTCGCCACTGTTTGGCTTCGTTACCATCAATCCACACTAATTGTGATGTTTTACCAACAGCTTGGGGTACAAATTTTAAGCCAAAAACATTTTGATTGAGAATAAAACTGTTGACAGGTGCGCCATAGTCTGATTGTACATCTTCCCATTGCCAAGTGGGATTCACAATATCCCCTTGAATATAACTATCATCGGCAATCAACTGCTGAATTTGGGTAATACCTTTTTGTTGCAACTGTTTAGCTAATGCTTGCAATTGAGTATCATTTAAACTAGGATCTCCCCTACCAACTACACGCAATACACCATTAGCATTTTGATAAACAGAAGTACGAATGCGAAAATTTGCACCCAATTGTTGTAAGGCCGCTGCTGTTGTTAAAAGTTTGGCATTAGAAGCTGGAGTAAAGTATTTTTGGGCATCTCGTGCGTAAAGATTTTGCCCAGCTGATAAAGGTTGTATTAAAATCCCCCAGCGTACCCGACTGAACACAGGACGATTGATTACAGCATCTATAGATGTTCCCAGTTGGGCAGGACAAATTGTTTTTGTGCTGGTTGCTGGTGAGACTTGTGTTTGTGCTTGAGCAACTTTATTAATAAATGCTGTTTGGGTACTCAAAAATAGCAGTAAAAAACCCAGTGGTTTACTGAATGCGTTAAGTCTCACCGATATTCCTCATCCTTAAGATAGGTGTTATCACCGTTACCTGAAACTTCTTTCTACAGAGAGAAGCAGGCAGCTATGCCTTAGTGATTAGTATATGAGAAATGCTGACATATTTAATACGCAGTGGACTATTAAAAATAAATCATGGCATTTCAAAATCGCCAGGTTAACCAACCTGCATACACACAAATACGGAATCGAGGTAAAGGTGTGAGTACATTCCTTTCTGGTGTGGCTGTGTTACTTTCTACTTTGGCTTTAGCATGTAGTGGCTATGCAGCTTACGAAATTTTCACGTTGCGGCAAACATTGAATGCTACTAAAACGGCGAGTAATACCGTTCCTGCACAAGTACCAAGTCCAATAGCGACAGCCTCTACTGCGCCAGAACCAACAGCATCACCATTGTCAGCAAGTACAGAAGTTCCCACAACTTCAGCAATTCAGTCTGGTCAATTTGTGCAGCCTGCTTTTGGCAATAAGGCAGAAGTCGAGTTACTTGCAGCAAAGCGAATTAAAGATCCACAAACCGCAAACCGTGATGTAGTGAATGTGCAAATGCGTATCCGTCGCCTTGCCGCAGAAGGTGTTGCTGGTGGTGATATTATATCAGTTGCTAGCACAACAGCCCGTAATCCTGATACCAGCGTCACCTATAAAGGAGTTGCCCCAGACCGTTCAACAGGAAGCGTTTCTTTGTCCCAGCTACGTCCCAAAGCTTCCGCTGATGCTTATGTTTGGGTAAGAGTTCCCGAAGGTGTGAATTCTCTGGATATCTATGTGCCAGATACAGCTGGGTTTAAAAATGTACCAATTTCTAATTAATGTTAATTTGAGTAGACTGATGACTGATGACTGTAATAATCCAGCATTGGAAAGTCGAGTTGGGGTGTGATCAGTGATCAGTTATCAGCAGCCGAAATCGTACTTACTGAACACTGTTTACTGTTGACTGATTTAAACCCCTACTCCCATTTTCAAGTCAAGTGAATTATTGCAGCAAAGGAGTTGTGCCATTACCGTTAGTTGACGCATTGGCAATTGCAGCTTGAGTCGGTTGAGTAGTAAGAACCGCTACAACTGGAGTAACTTTTGAACTAGATTGTTTACTTCGTTTTCGATTAGAGCCGCCAGCCTTGGAATACTCTACACTGTTTCTGCCGTAGACAGTTGCAACTCCACTTAGCATTCGTTCAGACATTTCCGAGAGAGCTTTATCCATCTGGGTGACTGTTTTACGCGATTCTTCAAGGTTGGACACCAGCGTATTATGAGCTTCTAGCACAGCACGGGTAGAGTTGATTAACTGGTTGTAGGCTTCAATGGTTAACCCATGTCCTAAATCCAGATTTTCATTAATGGATTTAAGCAAAGCGAGACGAAGTTGAGCTTTGTCAACAGCATTAGAACCACGAGTTTTTAAAGACATAAGATATCCTTTTTTAATTCCTTTTTCAACATAGTGGAGTCTACTTTTGCCTGAGATGGGTACTTTTGTGGATTTATTTCATGAAAAGTTAAACGAAATAATTACGAGTTTGCCTGTGTTTTTACTCATTTTTCATATCGATTTGCTGTTTTAGGATAAGTGCAATCAGCAAATGCGTTCGCCGAAATAACAATTGCGTTCGCCGAAATAGCAATTGCGTACTCCGAAATAGCAATTGCGTACTCCGAAATAGCAATTGCGTACTCCGAAATAACAATTGCGTACTCCGAAATAACAATTGCGTACTCCGAAATAGCAATTGCGTACTCCGAAATAGCAATTGCGTACTCCGAAATAGCAATTGCGTACTCCGAAATAGCAATTGCGTACTCCAAAATAACAATTGCGATCGCCAAATCTATAAATGCGTTGGCGATGCCTGCGACAGACATCGCCGAAATAACAAACGCGAACGCCAAAATAGCAATTGCGAACGCCAAAATAGCAATTGCAGTCACAAAATCGCTTGACTATGAAAGTAAAATGAAATTATCCTCCACCTAAGCCTCATCATGGTTGCCCCAGAACTCGAACAAAAACTCCTTCAGCTTTCACCTGACGATAAACTGTATATTATTCAAATCCTGGCACAAAGCCTGACTACACACAATAACAACATCCATCAACCAAGCAAAATCTCAGAATTATTCCATCAATCCTCCAAAGCTGAATTTCGCGGAGAATTTGATATTATCCAATTACTAAAAATCCTCATCGAGTCTCTACAACCAGCAACTCCAGCCGAAATTCTTGAATATCCCCAGCCTCAATTCTATGGATGTATCCAAGATGAAACATTCTTCCGCCATCCCCAAGGACAACAACCAGAACGCGAACCAATCCTGTGAAATTCTTGCTCGATACTAACACCTGCATTATCTATATGCGGGGTAAAAATTCTACTTTGAAAGAGAAATTAGAATCTACTGCTACTAAAGATATTGCTGTTTGCTCAATCGTCAAAGCTGAACTATTTTATGGAGCAATGAAAAGTGCCAAACCACAACGTAATCTTAGTTTACAACTGCAATTTTTAGCTCAATTTATATCACTACCATTTGACGATTTAGCAGCAACAACATTTGGCACAATTCGCTCTCAACTAGAAGCTTTAGGTACTCCAATTGGTGCGTATGACTTACAAATTGCTGCGATCGCACTGACAAATAACTTAACCCTCATCACCCATAACACTAGAGAATTTCAACGTATTAATAACTTGTTGATTGAGGATTGGGAGATATAGCGATCGCCAAAATAACAAATGCGATCGCATCCATCCTATTTTTACCTGAAACTGGTAGTGGGCGATCGCAAAATCAGTATATTGTCTGTTCACAAGTAAAAAATACTCATCCACCAGGTTCTTTCATTGGCAGACACACGTCATTTTTGATGAAATTCTACACTTTTCTGGAATTTAGGGTTTTGGTGTTGAATTCTTCTTATGATCTAATTGCATCTCACACCCTTGCTCATGAATGAACAGCGTCAGCAAGCCTATCTCAACCTCATTCAACGCCTGTTGAATTGCCGTACTAACGATGAATTCCAAGAAACTTTGGCAGCAAACCAAGAATTACTTGATGCTGGCCTCTTACAGACAATAGAACCAGAAGCACAGAGGTTTTCACAGCAAGGGGATGAGAAGAGAGCGAATTTGTTGCAAAGTTTGGCAATGCAACTAAGGGAAGCGTTGAATCTAGATAATAAAGTAGATTTGCAATCTCTCAGTGAGGAAGAGATACAGACATATTACCAATTCTTGATGCAGGTAATACAAGCAACCGCAGACAGTAGTGGTAATTCCCAGGTAGTTTACCCCTTGCTGGCAAAGAATACAGACAAACTCGACGGAGTGTTAGCAGAAATATTGCGCCGTTGGGGGACAAATAGACTTGAGGAAGCGAAAGCAGATGAAGCGGAAAATTTAGCAGTAGATATTGTTGAATTTAGCAATCTAATAGCGGATTTCCCCTTGGGTGACAAAGCCAGCAATATGGAAATTGCCATTACTGGCTATGAAGTCGCGTTGACTGTCTACACCAGAGAAGCTTTGCCTATTGATTGGGCAATGACGCAAAATAATCTCGGACTTGCCTACTGTTCTAGAATAAAAGGAGACAGGGCAAAGAACATCGAAAATGCGATCGCTGCTTACACTGCTGCTTTAACTGTCAGAACCAAAGAAGCTTTGCCTGAAAACCATGCAGAAACTTTGTTTGGACTGGGAAGAACTTACCAAGACACAAACAAGTTTAACTTAGCATACAATACTTTTGAGTCTGCCATTGTCACCATAGAATCTTTGCGAGAAGAAATAGTATCTGGAGAAGAAAGCAAACGCAAACAAGCGGAACAGTTCAACAAAGTTTATAGCTGTATGGTAGAGGTTTGCAGGGAATTAAATAATGTTATGAACAAGCTAGATCAGCTTATTCTGATCTGGAAAAGTATAAGCAAGAATTTAAAGAGCAAAAAAATAACTCTATAGATTCAAAATTTGATAATTTCAATCAATGGCTTCAGGAAATACCAGAAATTTCTTTTAATTATGTTGATTATTTAAGAGACTTAGAACTGCACAGAACTACAATTCAAACTAATAGTAAAAACTATCGTTTATATCTTGACAAGCTAAATAAAATAGGCATTGACTCAGATAATTTAGAATTTTTGTCCAACTTCCTAGAACTAGCTGAAGATACCTTTGTCGAACAAATTAACACAAACTTAGCTTATCTTACCCCCGGTCAAAACCTCTTTGACCAGATGATTGGCACAATTCGCGGCATAGTAGAGTTAGAACAAGCCAAACGCGATCGCTCTTTAGAACGCACAATCCAAGTATTAGGTATAGCCTTTGGTGGCGGTGCAATAGTTTCTGGTGTTGTCACCCAACACATAGATAAACCCTTTGCACCACAGATAAATTTCAAGTACCCAGTTCACCCTTTGGTGTCATCTTTACTTTGGAGTGTTTTAGCTACCGTTATCTTTGGTATGGCGGCGTGGTGGGTTACTCAACCGAAACCAAAGAGAAATAAACACAAGTAGGCAGAGTGAGAGCAAGTTATCCTACTCACATCAATACTAGGAATAATCTTGCTGTGCGATATAAACAAAATAGAGCGAGCAACTTATAATTTTGTTGCACGCTCAAAGTTGTCCAATCCTATTCCTTAAAGTTTGATAATACTTTGGTGTTACACCTTTGAAGATGAGTAAATTCGATGGAGATGCATTGATAATATCAACTGACTAAAGCTGCAATTCAAACACGATTACTCTTCCTCTTCCTCTTCTTCCTCTTCTTCTCCAAACACTCCGTCTATGAGTTCTTGCGCTCGTTCGTCTGAAATCTTCAAGCTTTCTTGAAGTTCTGAGATATAATCCTGTTCATCTTCGGGTACTTCTTCATCAATCCCTACTACTAAGATAGCGGTGATGTATGCAGCTTCTCGATAACCTCGATTTGGTAAAGATTCGATCGCTTGGGCAATTAAACTTTCTGGTTCTTCTTCTTCGATCAAACTGACTACTTTTTCTGTCAACTCTTCAAAGTCTTCGTCAGAGTAATCTTCAAATAAGCCAACTCGACCGAGAAATTCACTCAAAGCATACTCTTCTGTTGAAGAAATACCTTCACCATCAGCAGCAGCAGAAAACAGCCCAATGATTGCGATCGCAACTTCTGGTTCTAAAGCAACTGAACTGCTACTACGGCCTTTGGGCAACTTGCGTTGAGACATAATTAACCTGCAAAAGTATTTTTATGGTTTAATATCAAGTTCGGCTAATTACTTACGATATAGTCGGTTTGCCTGGTAATAGGTAATGGGTAATAGGTAATGGGTAATAGTAAAAGCCAATTACCAATTACCAATTCCCAATTACCGACCTCGACAGATATCATAAGTGTTTAAACGAACATGATATAAGAAGCAATGCCTTACGGTTTCTACAGCTTCTTATGGTTTAGCTTTCCCAAAAGAATCCGTAAAATCTCAAACCTGAGTAATTTTGGTATAAATTTTTTATACAAAAACGCAGAGGATATACTCCTCTGCGTTTAAATCAGGTTGAATTATTCGTAATCATACTTACAACTTATTGCCACATTCCGAACAGAAGTTATGGCTGGATTGATTGGTTGTACCGCAATGGCTGCAATACACTGGTTCTACAGAGGTCTTTGGCGGTTGCTTAGGTAAGCCGACCATCTGAGCATTGTTCTTACCAGGGGCTACCATTGGATAACAGTTTTCGTCTCTGGTGACGCGGAGATCCACGATTACCGGGCCTTGATGTGCCAGCATTTCGGCGATCGCATCTTTTAATTGGGCGCGATCGCTAATTACCATACCCTTAATTCCATAGGCTTTTGCCAATAACTCAATGTCTGGCATTCCTACTTCCATATTCGAGCATGAGTAACGCTCGCCGTGAAAAGCTTGCTGCCACTGGCGTACCATCCCCTGCCAGCCGTTATTAATAATCACAGTCTTGACATTAATACCATACTGTGATATGGTTCCTAGTTCCTGCAAACACATTTGGAAGCTGGCATCACCGCTGATACAGATGACTTCTTCATCCGGAAATGCCACTTTCGCACCCATAGCCGCAGGCAAACCAAAACCCATAGTTCCCAAACCTGCGCTAGAAATCCAGCGCCTTGGCCCATTCTTGAGGAACTGTGCAGACCACATTTGATGTTGTCCCACATCTGTGGTGTAGAAAGCCTGGGGTGCTTGGCGACTAATTTCTACAATTGCTTCTTGGGGCGATATGCTGTCAGGATGGTGAGGCACCACTAAGGGATACTCTTCTCGCCAGCGGTTTACTAGATTCAGCCACTCTTGGGTTTGTTTGGGGGTATTCTTGATGGCTGATTGCTTGCAGCGACGCAACAAGTCAACTAAGACATGCCGCACATCACCGACAATGGGTACTTCGGGAACGCGGTTTTTACCAACTTCAGCGGGGTCGATGTCGATGTGAATGACTTTCGCGTGGGAGGCGAATTCGTCTAATTTGCCAGTGACGCGATCGTCGAATCTTGCACCGACGCAAATCAGCAAGTCGCAATCGGTAACGGCAAAATTAGCGTAGGCGGTGCCATGCATCCCTAACATTCCCAACGCCAAAGGATGATGTTCATCAAAAGCACCGATACCCATCAACGTTGTGGTGACGGGGATATTGAATAATTCAGCCAGTTCTTTGACTTCTTGGTGGGCATTAGAAGCGATCGCACCTCCACCCACATACAGCAATGGACGGCGACTTTCCCGGATTAACTTGATGGCTGCATTAATTTGCCGGGGATTACCCTTAACTGTGGGGCGATATCCATGTAACTTGACTGAACCTGGTTCCACAGGCATGTAGTCAAATTCTTCAAAAGCCACATCTTTGGGGACATCGATCAAAACTGGCCCTGGACGCCCAGTACTAGCGATGTGGAACGCTTCAGCAACAATCCGAGCCATATCAGCCGGATCGCGCACCACATAAGAATGCTTGACTATTGGGAGCGTAATTCCGTAGATATCGGTTTCTTGGAAGGCATCTGTACCAATCATTTTCCGAGGTACTTGTCCGGTGACTATAATCATCGGAATCGAATCCATGTAGGCTGTGGCGATGCCTGTCACCAAATTAGTTGCCCCAGGGCCAGAAGTGCCAAAGCATACTCCTACCTTGCCTGTGGCGCGGGCGTAACCATCAGCGGCGTGGGCTGCACCTTGTTCATGCCTCACCAAGATGTGCTTAATTGCTCCAGTTGCTTCCACTTTGTATAGGTCATCGTAAATAGGTAGGATTGCCCCACCAGGATAACCAAAAATGTATTCGACCCCGTGACGCACGAGACTGTCTAGGAGAGCAAAGCCACCAGTTGCACGCTTGGGATTTGCAACTGGTACAGAAGTGGCAGACTGGGCAAGCACGGCGTTGCTCTGGTTAAGAGCGTTGTCGCCAGTACTATTGTCATTCTCGGTTTGTGGGATACTGATTGAGTCAGGCAAGCGCACGGTCACAGTCAAACCTCAGAGGATAGCTAAGTTAACGCTTAAAGTCTGTAGTTAAGATTTCATTTTAATGTAAAACTTCAATCAATTTCTCATTATTTAATTAGTAATTCGTAATTGTTGTGTTTCAGCCCCCCGCTACAAGTGCAGCCTTCAATCAAGAGTCGTCAGAATCTGCAATGGACTTGCCTCCTGCCTTTAATTAGGGACTTCCAAATAAAAATATCCCACTGTTCACAGTGAGCCAGCGCGGAAGGGGTCTCCACGCCACTTGCTTTGGCTGTCGGCAGCAAAGTTAAGCGTGGAAGACCACTTACTAATTGCATTGGAATATTGGCACGTTTTGGATTACGTTGCAACTTGATTGCTGGACTTCTCAATTATGAACTTGCTCTGTTTTCTTGAACCGTGCAATAGGGATAATATGTATTTAAGTATACTAAACTTTATTTAAAGTTAAAAGTAAATTTACTGTTTCAATATATACATAATGTTAATATTCACATGAGTACATCTGAGATAGTGGACTAAACCAGGGCAAAATGAGCAAAAACATTTTTACTGTCTTAACATCAAGCATAGTAGCTGTAACAGTGATCGCTGTTTCACCTCACAAATCACAAGCACTAACCTTTGATTTTCAATTTGATAATACACCTGATGGCACTGTAACTCCTCCCTTCGTAGGAACAGGAACGTTTAGCTTTGACGGAGATCCTGGAAATGGAACATTCGCACTTACGTCTTTACCAAACTTTAACTTTTCCTTTAATGTTAATGGAAACAGCTTTACAAACACGGATATTTTAACGCCAGTGGCTAATATTCTTGCAAAAATCGAAACTAATGGTAGTGATCGTTTCGTCAACTTCGGTGGTTCGGGTGGTGGCTTCTTCGGAGGGTCTATCGATTTTAGAAATGCTAATTTTTTAACTTTCCAACCCAATTTCGGATCACTTTATGGTACAACTGGTGGTTTCGGAACTTACCAGGGGATAGTACCGAAAGATGTTACCCCTGTTCCTGAACCAGCTAGCATCTTAGGTTTATTAGGTTTATCCTTGGGAGCGTTGGTTGCTAAGAATAAAAAACAAGCTTAAGAGGATGTTTGAAAAGTATTATTGCTAACATCAAAATCTTAGAAACCTAACCCCCCAGCCCCTATTCCCTACAAGGGAATGGGGGTTTTAAAGCCTCTGTTCTTGTCCTTAAATTACATCTTGCAAGACTCTACGGGTATTTTGCCAAGCCCAAACACCGACAATCACCACTACAGCACTCATTCCCAGTAATACAGTTCGCAAGCCTAGCTCATCAGTTAGGGGGCCAATAATTGCCAAGGGTGCCGAAAGGGCAATGTTCACAGCATGATTTTGAAAGCCAAATACTTTACCATGCATATTAGGCGGTGTTTGTTGCTGAATTAAAGTTTGCATAGGCACGCCAATGAAAGAAGCACCCAAACCCAACAATGCACAAAGTCCCAACGCTAGCACCAAGTTGTGGGTAAAAGTGAACACTCCCAACACTAGTGCCATCATCAAAAATCCAATTAAAGGTAAGGGTTTGTGATGAAATTTCTCGCCCCAATGACCTAAAACTCCTGCACCAAACACCATACCTACACCTGCTGCTGCCAAGAAAAAGCCGAACTGTTTTTCTTTTAAACCAAACTCTTGTGCTAATTGAATCGCTAGCACTGTTAAGGCTGCAAACACACAATATAAAGTTGTCAGTTGCAGCATGGCATTTAATACTAAACGGTTTTTCTTGAGATAGCGCAGACTCTGGGTGAATTCAGTCCAAGGGTGATTTGATTGTTGATCTTCTTTAAGGGGTTTGTGTTCTTTAAATTTAATCGGCACCATAATCGCACTCGATGCCAAATATAATACACTTACTATAATTTCTTGACCGTACTGTTCTCCCAGAAGGCTTTTCGCCAAACTCAACAACGGTTCTCCCACTGCAAAGCCAACTATCAACGCTCCCATCATTGTGCTGCTAAATAAGGCATTAGCTGCCAATAAATTCTCCCGCCGCACCAATAGGGGAATGGCTGCTTGCTCAGCTGGTGCAAAAAACTGTGTCACTGTGGAAATAGCAAAGGTGATGACCAACAGAATCAAGAACTCTCGTGGTAAAAGCGGAATCAGTAGCGTCAGTACTCCACGCACGATATCCGAACCGATCATAATCACCTTTTTCGGCAAACGGTCAACAAAGATACCGCCAGCAGAACCAAACAAAATCGCCGGCACTGTAAACACGATCATCAAAGTTGAGTACATCGAGTTTTCTGCTAACCCAGGTGGTGGTGGATAAAACTCCAGTAAGGCAATCATCAAAACGAAGAAAACCTTATCTGCTAACTGGGAAACTAATTGCCCAATCCACAAAAGCATGAAACCACGGTTTTTTAGCAGTGCGCCAAACCCATTATTTACAGCAGCTGGTTCAGTTGGGAACATTAGATGTTTATGAATAGTGACTAAGGTAGATGGGAATCAAGGGGCAAGCGGGAGAAACTAAGTGATACCAATTTGGGATTTTGGATTAACAGTCTTGACAACAAGGCTGTTACAGCAATCTCCAACAATACTAACTATTCCAATTTTGTATGAGTAGGTAGGGAAAATCTCACCCTATCACTCATTACCTCATGACCCCACAGTAAAAACCCCGCTATTTCTCACTCCGACTGACATATTCGGTTTTCCGGACTATTTTTGGTCATAGCGTTTTACCAATGAATGTAAAAATTCAGCTGCTGTGAGGCGAACTTGCTTAAAATCAGCCTCAACTGATGGATCTACCCACCAGCCCTGAACTGTTTGGGGCGATCGCCACATGGTTAAATGGTCTACTGATGGTTGTGCGTAAAAGTTATTATCCCCTTTACCCAGCAACCCAGAACTCCAATGAGTAAAATAATCATGGCTCAGGCGATGAATCGGAAAGTTACCCAATAAGGGCACTCCCCATCCATCTATAGCAATAAACGCTTTAATCTGACCACCTAATAGCTGCCACTGCCAAGCCGCAGTTATCGCCCCCACGACACCAGCACTAAAGCTAATGAAGACGATTGGCGATTCTAGGTGATTGCCCAAGCGATCGCGCAAAAACTCCAAAATATGAAGTGATGATAAAACTAATAAACCTTCACCTGGAAACACGAATATATCCACTGTTTTTTCATCAACTGAACTATCAGTAAATAGACATAACAACCCTGATATGAAGCTTTCTGTTAAAGCTGGCTCATGGATTCCAGGGCAGATAATTATACTATTGGGCATTGGGCATTGGGTATTGGGTACTGGTGATTGGTGATTGGGAATCGGGTACTGGTGATTGGGAATCGGGTATTAAAAAGAAATACTAATTTATATAAACTCAATTGTTTCCTAGTCCCCAGTCCCCAGTCCCCAGTCCCCAGTCCCCAGTCCCCAGTCCCCAGTCCCCAGTCCCCAGTCCCCAGTCCCCAGTCCCCAGTCCCCAGTCCCCAGTCCCCAGTCCCCAGCCCCCAGGATACTGAATAAACTCTTTTTCACTACTCGGTATGTAGTAATAACCGTAGTCAGTCTTTTGGTATATTCTTGTTACTTTTATGGTTATCCTATCCCCCCGGATGGGATAATAGATTAAGACTAAGGGAAAAAAGTCAAGCTATTCCCTAGCTCGTTTTGCTCTCCACTCAGGTTATATTGAGGAATTTATTGTGGTAGCCACGCCGGAAAAACTGCACGCCACCCACGAGCATGTGTCAGGAAATGACCGTGTAGCCGTATTGCTCATGGGCTACGGCGAAGTCGAAAGCTACGAAGATTTTGCTAACTATAACGAACAAGCTTTAAATCTACTGACAGCAAAATTTGCACCAGTACCAACTTGGGTTTATCCACCCCTAGCTAGGTTATTAGCATTATTTGACCGCCACGAATGGGGACACCAACATCACGATTTTATCTCCCCACACAACGCCATCTTTGAAAAGCAACGCGCTGGTATCGAAAAAGAGTTGCAAGCAAAGTGGGGTGATAGTGTCCAAGTTTTTAAAGCTTTCAACTTCTGCGCTCCCTTTTTACCTAAACAGGTTTTGGCAGAAATCCAAAACCAAGGCTTCGAGAAACTGCTAATTTACCCACTGCTGGTTGTTGATTCTATATTTACTAGCGGGATTGCGATCGAGCAAGTTAACAACGCTTTAGCCGAGGTGGCTGATGGCGAGGAACATTGGGTGAAAGCACAACGTTACATCCCTTCTTTTTACAATGAACCAGCCTACATCAATTTGATGGCTCATCTGGTTGAGGAGAAAATTAATGCCGACTTAGCAGCAGGTTACTTACCTTCTCAAATCGGTATTGTGTTAATGAACCACGGTTGTCCCCACAAAGCCAAAGGTTTTACCTCTGGGATTACCGAAAGTCAAGCCCTGTATGATTTGGTACGCGATAAGTTGATTAATCGCTATCCTTTAATTTCAGTGGGTTGGCTGAACCACGACACACCCTTAATTGAATGGACACTACCAAATGCAGAACAAGCTGCTAATAACCTGATTCAATTGGGTGCAAAAGTTGTGCTTTTTATGCCAATTGGTTTCGCAACAGAAAACCACGAAACTCTATTGGACGTACACCACATCATCCATGCTTTGGAGAAGAAGCATCCTGATGTAGACTACGTGCAAATGGCTTGTGTAAATGACCATCCAGAGTTTTTAGCGATGGTCGCCGAGTGGGCAAATGCTCATATTGCTGAGTTGAAAAACGAGCAAGCAGCAACAGTTAATCCTCAATTAGCTGGGCATCATCATCACCATCACCATTAGTCCTTTGTCATTAGCCATTAGTCCTTTGTAAATACAAAGGACTAATGACTGTCTTCTCCTTAATTAACCCCTCGCAGCTTGCGAGTGTTATCAACTAAACTTTGAGCAAACTCATCAAATCGTTGGGAGAGTTTCTCATCCAGTAGCTTCCCTTCAGGACTAAAAGCACCCCAAGCTTGACCAACAGCGATTTGTTCGGGAATTACCCAACCATGAACCCACCGCATAATTAGCCGGAGGTCGTTGAGAGCATTACTATTAGATTGACCTCCCAATACGCTAATTAATCCAGTGACTTTACCAGACAGTTCGTTAAAACTCATCAAATCAAGAGCATTTTTGAGAACACCACTGACGCCTCCATGATATTCAGGTGTTGCCAAAATTAATCCATCACCGTTGCGAACAGTATCGTGCAACCGTTGAACATCTGCATATTCTGGATACTCTTTTGCGCCATCACAAAATGGTAACTTCAACTGGCGCAAATCCAAGATTTCTACCTCTGCTCCTAAAGCTTCTACCCGTTGCGCTGCAATTTGCAATGCCAACTGGGTATAAGAGTTGGTTCTTAAACTACCACCAATGCCAATAATTTTTACCATAATTTACAATTCACCCATCAACTAGATAATTAGCTGCTATACTTTAATTTTTGAAAGTCGAAGTCATTACGAATACGTTTATAATAACGATTTATCTTCTGATAGTCAAATGACAATCGAAGTAAGGTGTAAGTTGTTATCTTTTATCTACCACTGCCCACTGACCAGCAACCACTGACTAATGACAGAGAATGTGTAACTTTAGCACAGATCAACTTATACATTCCTTGAGAGGATGGCTTGAACGAGTGGGGGATCATTTGTGTAGAAGTTAGACTAGATTAGAAAACAGTGATTTCCAGTTATTGGGATTTTTGCTAGAAGAATAGGCATAAAACCAGCACTGTGCTGATGCCAACAGACAAAGGGTAATTATTATGAAAAATTTGGGAAAACAACCATTGATAAAACAGCAACATCTGGCGACAACTCCCTACTCTTGTTCTACTGAACAGCAGGCTGACGAGAACGTTAAGGGCGAAAGTCGCACGAAAAAGGTTTTACAATATGGGGCTACAGCAAAGCGTATGGCTTGGACTGGTGTGCTAGCAGCCAGTTTGATGGTATTACCTGGTGTCTTTGGAGGTACTCCTGCTTTAGCCCAGCAAAAAACAGAGCGCGACTCGCTAACTTATGGTGAGCTACTCCAGAAAACTGAAAGAGGGGAAGTCAAAAGAGTAGAGTTAGACGAAACTGAACAAATAGCAAAAGTATATCTTAAGGAACAAAAGCGAGATACACGACCGCTACAAGTAAGACTTTTAAATCAAAACACAGAATTGATTAACAAACTCAAAGCCAAAAATGTTGATTTTGGTGAGGTTTCCTCTGCTAATAGTAGAGCTGCTGTTGGGCTTTTGATCAACTTGATGTGGATTTTGCCATTGGTAGCTTTAATGCTATTGTTCCTGCGTCGCTCTACCAATGCTTCTAACCAAGCGATGAACTTTGGCAAGTCTAGAGCTCGCTTTCAAATGGAAGCAAAAACAGGTGTGAAATTTGACGATGTAGCTGGTATTGAAGAAGCAAAAGAAGAACTACAAGAAGTCGTTACTTTTCTCAAACAGCCAGAAAGATTTACTGCTGTAGGCGCACGTATTCCTAAAGGAGTATTGTTAATTGGCCCACCAGGGACTGGTAAAACTCTATTAGCAAAAGCGATCGCTGGGGAAGCCAGTGTACCATTTTTTAGTATTTCCGGTTCGGAATTTGTAGAAATGTTCGTGGGCGTGGGTGCCTCCCGCGTCCGCGATTTGTTTAAGAAAGCTAAAGATAATGCTCCTTGCCTGATATTTATTGATGAAATCGACGCGGTAGGAAGACAACGGGGTGCTGGTATCGGTGGCGGTAACGACGAAAGAGAGCAAACCCTCAACCAACTGCTTACCGAAATGGACGGTTTTGAAGGCAACACAGGCATCATTATTATTGCCGCTACTAACCGCCCGGATGTACTTGATGCAGCACTGTTGCGTCCTGGACGCTTTGATAGACAAGTGATTGTGGATGCACCCGATCTTAAAGGGCGATTGGAAATTTTAAAAGTCCATGCGCGGAATAAGAAAATTGACCCTAGCGTATCATTAGATGCGATCGCTCGCCGCACGCCTGGATTCACCGGTGCAGATTTAGCCAACTTACTCAACGAAGCTGCTATTCTCACCGCCAGAAGACGCAAAGAAGCTGTCACCATCCTAGAAATTGATGATGCAGTGGATAGGGTAGTAGCGGGGATGGAAGGTACCGCCTTAGTAGACAGCAAAAGCAAGCGCTTAATTGCCTACCATGAAGTTGGACACGCCTTAATAGGCACTTTACTCAAAGACCACGACCCCGTGCAGAAAGTCACACTCATCCCACGGGGACAAGCCCTAGGGCTAACTTGGTTTACTCCCAACGAAGAACAAGGATTAATTTCCCGTTCCCAACTCAAAGCGCGAATTACCGCCACATTGGGGGGTCGCGCCGCCGAGGAAATTGTTTTTGGCAAGCCAGAAGTAACCACAGGTGCAGGTAACGACTTGCAACAGGTGACAGGAATGGCAAGGCAGATGGTGACAAGATTCGGTATGTCTGAGTTAGGGCCGCTATCTCTAGAAAATCAAAGTGGAGAGGTATTTTTGGGACGCGACTGGATGAATAAATCAGAATACTCTGAGGAAATTGCCGCCAAGATAGATTCGCAAGTGCGCGAAATCATCAACAATTGCTACATTAAGGCAAAAGAACTGTTGCAAGAAAACCGCATCGCCTTAGAGCGTTTGGTGGATTTGTTAGCAGACGAAGAGACAATTGATGGTGATCTATTCCGCAAAATTGTCACAGAACATATTCAGGTGAAAGATACGCATCTAGCAGATGAAATAGTGCCTGTGTCTTATTAAATTGGTGATAACTGATGACTGATGACTGATGGGTGATAAGTGTTTTAGGCACTAACAAATAAAATGTATTCCATTTAATTGTTCGTTATTGACTGTTCACGGTTGCTCAGCTGTTCTACATTTTAGTTGTATATGGTGGGCAGTCAACATGCCCACCCTACAAGAGTTGAATGAAATTTAATTATGCAAACTAAATGTGTTTTAGCTCAATCAACAGTCATCAGTTATCAGTCATCAATCATCAACTTCAAACAGTTATTTTTCTGGAGTTACCTGTAATTAATAGCCAGAATCACCAGTGTATTTTGACTCTTGAATAATAACTTGTGACTGTTGAGAATTAACTGTTGATCCGCTTCTAGCAATTTGCTGCTGGGAAAACATTTCTCGAAGAACTAGGGCAGGATCTACATATAGCAATCCGATTTGATTTCTGAATCACTCGTAGAGGTAAGGGACTGGGGACTGGGGACTGGGGACTGGGAAGAAGGAATAAAGGTGTACTGAGTTTTGTTCTTAAATCAAATATGAGTCCTATAGTTATTGGCATATTTCAGCCCCCAATGGAGGTGTGGCCCAGTAGTACGTCCAGTCATGCCTACTCTACCAATTCTGGCCCCTGTTGGTATTTGCTGCCCTTCCCAAATGGTTTATTATCTATTAATTTCTCTGGACATATAGCTGGGGACTGGGGACTGGGGACTGGGGACTGGGTGAAAAGCCTTTTTGTGCCTAGGTTTTATCATCTGTTGATGTCCTAACCACCTTGGCTATTGCTATAACTTAATATTTGATGTTGATTACTTCTGTTTTTTCTCTTCATCTAGCGCTTTTTGAATTGCTTGCCTGACGAACTCAGGAGGGTCATCATGTGACTTTACCTCCTCTTTCATTGCCTTGGTCATACGTATATTCATTTTTTCAGTTAGCGGTTCCTCACCTTTTCTCTTTCCCGGCTCTAAATTTTCTGGTGTTCCTCTAGGATTTGGCATTTGTGTAGAAACGTGAATATCGATTGAATCGATAGGAAGCCATCGATTAGAGTTTAAATCGGTAGGTGCAACTTTTCCAGGGTGGCGACCTACCGATATCCACCTATAGATGGACACTTTTATTTTATGTTCACAAGGTCAGAACTGGAAGTTAAAACCATTCCAGAGCTTAGTCGTCTGTGTCAACGTTATGGCATCAAGCCAACTGGCAACAGAGCGTACAAGACTAGTTACATCACTTCTCTGATGGCATTCCCAGCTATTGCTATCTCACAGTTCAAGCAAGGTCGAGGGTTAAGAGCGCTTGATTTTGCTGACTTCCAGGCAATAGCGAGAATGATAGAGGTAATGGAAACTCCTACTGATGAGCAAGCAGCACTCATCAAAATTACACTAGAAGGTAGGAGAATGGCTTACCCAGATAGGTATGACCAAGAAAGGTTGTTGAATTTGCATCAGGCTAAGATGCTTCTGGAAAGAGCATTTGCACTGTTGAGCCAATAATCAGTCTACGGCATCCCATCACATGCTCACGGCATCCCTTTAGGGGGTCTTACATCTATTCCAGTTGGGTTATTGACATTTTTGTAGGGTGGGCAATGCTTTTAGTGCCATGAAACCCCAATTTTTACGTCGCAGGCATTGCCCACCTTACGGTTAATTGAGAATGGTGCAAGATATCAGGGGTGCTTTTTTAATGGCTGTATCCCTTATGCTCTATGAATATAGATGCATCTATATTCTGCAAATCCAACACCGTCTTTATGAATACAGTTCCTATCTTACCCAACTATATTAATGGTCAGTGGTGTGCATCACAGACTACAGAATATTTAGAAGTGATTAACCCAGCCTCAGCAGAATTATTGGCTCAAGTTCCCTTATCACCTGCATTTGAAGTCAATCAAGCCGCAGATGCAGCCGCAGCAGCTTTTGTGACATGGCGACGCACTCCACCTACAGAGCGATCGCAGTATTTATTTAAACTCAAGAACTTGCTAGAAGAGCATTTTGAAGATTTAGCGCGCACGATTACCACCGAATGTGGTAAAACCTTGGCTGAGTCGAAAGGCGAAATGCGTCGCGCCATTGAAAACGTGGAAGTCGCCTGTGGTATTCCCATGATGATGCAGGGAACTAACTTAGAAGATATTGCCAGGGGAATTGATGAAATGATGATTCGCCAACCTCTGGGAGTAGCGGCGGTGATTTGTCCTTTCAATTTTCCGGGGATGATTCCCTTTTGGTTCTTACCCTATGCGATCGCTTGCGGTAATACTTACATTGTCAAGCCTTCGGAAAAGGTGCCGCTGACAATGCAAAAAATCTTTGAGTTGCTAGAAAAAACAGGTTTACCCAAAGGAGTTGTCAACTTAGTCAACGGTGCAAAAGCGGCTGTAGATGCCATTTTAGATCATCCCCAAATTCGCGCCATTAGTTTTGTAGGCTCCACCCCGGTAGCTAAATATATATATAGTCGGGGGGCAGCAAATGGTAAACGGGTACAATGTCAAGGGGGTGCGAAAAACCCGATTATAGTCTTGCCAGATGCAGACATAGATATGACTACCCGCATCGCTGCTGACAGTGCTTTTGGTTGTGCAGGACAGCGCTGTTTAGCCGCCTCAATTGCCGTTACTGTAGGTGCAGTACGTCATACATTTACAGAAGCGATCGCGGAAACTGCCAAAAAGCGGGTAGTGGGTAATGGTTTAGACCAAGGTGTAGAGATGGGGCCAGTAATTACCGCAGAAAGTAAAACTCGAATAGAGGGATTAATTCAAAAAGGAGCAGATGAAGGTGCAAACCTGTTGGTAGATGGGCGGTCTGCGAATATTCTTAGTTATGAAAATGGTAATTTTATTCGTCCTACAATTTTGCAAAATGTTGATCCAGCAGGAGAAATTGCCCGCACAGAAATTTTTGGGCCAGTGTTGAGTTTAATACATTTGGATAGTATTGATGATGCGATCGCTTTAGTAAATAGCGGTCAATATGGCAATATGGCTTGTTTGTTCACTAGCAGCGGTGCAGCAGCTCGTAAATTTCGCTACGAAGCCGAAGCAGGTAATATTGGCATTAATATTGGCGTTGCTGCACCTATGGCATTTTTTCCATTTAGCGGTTGGAAAGAAAGCTTTTTTGGCGACTTGCACGGACAAAGCAACCACGCAGTAGAGTTTTTTACGCAAACTAAAGTTGTAGTTGAACGCTGGCCGAGTGACTGGTCGCGGCAATTTTGATATTGGTTGAGCAGGGGAGATGAGGGAGATGAGGGAGATGAGGGAGATGAGGGAGATGAGGGAGATGAGGGAGATGAGGGAGATGAGGGAGATGAGGGGGAGAATAACTAAACGTGAGTTCGACGGATTTGAAAAACCCCTCTCCAAACCTTTTCCCTACAAGGAGAAAAGCTTAAAAACCTTATTCCTAGGTTGCTCCTCCCTCTCCGAAGCGGAGAGGGAGGTTGGGAGGGAGAGGTCTGTCGAATTCACGTTAATACAGCGCTTAAGCTTTAACCTTTTGAGAAGCTTTAAGCTTGCGCTTGATCAGCCAGCCGCCTACGCCAGCTACTATCACTGTGCTACCAACATTACTCGGCTCCGGAACTGGAGTAGTGTTCTCGACAGCAAGGAAAGTTTGTCCGGTCGTACCAAAAAAGAGGCTTGTACCGCCGGACACGGTGGATACTTCAGATGGAGCCGCGTAGGTGAAAGTGTTGACACCAACAGTGAATGGATTTGATGCAATTTGTGAGCCTGTGGCAGTATTAAAACCACCGTCGAACGAATCGTCAATGATTCTCAAATTGCTGCCTAAGCCTGCAAGGGCTGTATTAATACGTGCGTTCTCATCTACAAAACCAAAATTTTCTCCAAGAAAAAAAATAGTTCCACCATCATTCAAGAAATCGCTCAGAGACTCAATCTCGGCAGCAGCGAAGGATTCATCAGGCATAAAGCTTATAAATAAATCGGCATCAGAAAGTACACTCTCAGTAATTGGGCTGCTGACAATAGTAGATGTTACACCAGCAAGACTGTTGTAGAAACTATTGAATTCAAACTCAGCGTTAGCTACGAAAGGATCACTATTATCATTGCTTTGCACAACTACGTTGGTTCCATTTTGCAAGATATTAGTAAAAAATTGTACATTCCCTGGATCTACAGGCTGACCTGATGATCCCACCAAAGGATTCACGATGTTAGTATCACCAGACAAGAAAATGGTGCCCGCATAAGCAGGTACACTAACGCCTAATGCGAGCATTGCCGAGGCGGCGCAAAGCGCTCCTTTGATTGAATTAGACAGATGGATGAGTTGCATGGTTGAGAAATCTTTTTTAAACTTTAGGACTTACGCGCATTGTCATATTTTTTTCGTGTGGGTAGTCAAGAGTCAAAAGTCAATAGTCCAAAAAAGCTTGATTTTTGATTTTTGACCCTTAACTCTTGACTACCATCGCCAAAAATATCTGTGCCAGTTGCGTAAGTCCTGAACTTATTAGTTTTCGCAATTAAAGTATAATCAGATTCTTTGACTAAGTATATTTATTTAAGTAGCTTTACATAAAAAATATAATAATTGCTTGACTTAATACAACGCTGAAAGTTGCCAAAACTGAGATGATCAAGCGACAGGACGCGATTGTAAATACTAAATTATTTGATAAAGTTTTTATAAAGTAAGTGCTGTAAACTGCACTTTTCATGTAATTGAAGTACACTTACTACCCGCCCTATCGGGCACCCTCCCCTTAGTAAGGGGAGGGTTGGGGTGGGGTGTACTCGATTAACTTGCAATCTGCTGTATTACTCACAAAACACAATGTAAGTGACCAAAAAGCCTAATGTTTCGTGAGCGATTCCACGTTTTTTTAATTCGTCGAACTCACGTTAAACTACATCGGGGGACTTACTGCAAGGATGTTAAAAGTGCGTTTACTTCTTTTTCTGTATAGATGACACCAACCTCAAACTTTGTCGCTAGATACTCCAAAACTAGCTTTTGGAACTTTCCCTTATTTCGTTTAGAGGGCCATTCTTTGACGCGCCCTTGTTCATCTAGATATCTTTCGAGTTCAGTTAAATAATTCATGGCTTTGCAATTAAAATTAGTTTTTATATTTAGGAGAGAAATTCGAGTCAATGCAAATAACTCAAAAATGGTTGGCTCGAAAAACTCATCAATCAGCGCTTTTTTTGCTGGTTGGGGGATTGCTGTTTCGAGCGTTAATTGCTTTCTTTTGTTACCCCACTTTTGATGAAGCTTACTACTATCTTTACAGTCTGCATCTTAATTGGAGTTATTTCGATCATCCTCTGCTGGTGTCGCTGACAACTGGTTTTGGGCCGTGGGTGACAGGAGATGTATCCCAATTTACGATTCGCTTAGGAGCGCTGATTTTACATACAGGGAGTTTGCTGCTATTGTATTTGGCTAGCAAGAAATTATTCTCTGCCAAGGCTGCCAATTTGACATTAGCGATCGCTACCATCAGTCCGATTTTTCAAATTGGCTTTGGTGTCCTCAGTCTACCCGACAGTCCACTAATGTTTTTTTGGTCGGCAAGTTTATATTGTGCAATTAATGAATTTTTTCGGCAACCTTGTAATCAAAAGCACAGCCTATTACAGGATGAATCTCGCTCATCTGACACCAATTTTCCAAAAAAAATAGCATTTAGAAACAGCAAAGATAACGAAGTAACATCTCCCTCATCCCCCTCATCCCCCTCATCCCCCTCATCCCCCTCATCCCCCTCATCCCCCTCATCCCCCTCATCCCCCTCATCCCCCTCATCCCACCCACTAACTTTAAATAAAACTCAGTATCACTCATACACCCCCAGTTACCGCTTAGCATTGCTTGGTATCTTAGTTGGATTAGCTTGTCTGAGTAAATATCACGGTTTTGTTTTAGGTTTGGGGTTAATTGGGTTTTGTTTAACGAGTCCACGTCATCGCTGTGTTTGGCGTTCTCCTTGGGCATGGCTGGGGTTAGGCTTATTTATTATTACTATCTTGCCAATTTTGTTGTGGAACATGCAGCATGATTGGATATCCTTTCGTTTTCAATCAGAGCGAGCGGTGCCCAAGAGTGGCTACAATTTGCTGAATGTAGTAGTCGTCTGTTTAGCTGGGGTAGCTTATCTGTTTCCAACCATAGGATTTCCGCTTTGGTGGCTAAGTTTGCGATCGCTATTCAGTCGAATTATTCAATTTTTCTCTCGGAAATCGCTACTTCCTGATGAAAATTCAGACACAACTAAGCTACTGATTTTATGGGTATCCCTGCCGATAATTTTAGGTTTTACTTTCATCGGAGGATATCGGCAAATTTTGCCGGCTTGGTCGATGCCAGGATTTTGGGGTATAACTTTGCTGTTGGGGGAACAGGCTGTGATTTGGGAGAAGCGATCGCGGCGTTGGGTGCGGCGATGGCTCATAGGTTCGGCAATTACGGTTAGTAGCATTTTACTCATTCTGCTTTTGCAAGTGACAACAGGAATAATGCAAAAGCCTGGTCAATATGCCCTCATGGGTGGTTTCTTACCTCCCAAGGACGACCCCTCAACCGAACTAATTGATATTCAACAACTGCGGCGCGGCTTTGCTGAATCTCCGGTTTTGAGTGCGGCGCTAGAGAACTCTAGCTTTATATTTACGAATCGCTATTACTTAGCCGGGCCCATTGCCATGTCCCTAAAACCTTTAACTGATACACCAATTACTTGTTTTGACATTGGCAAGGATATGCGTGGCTTTGCTTTTTGGTCAAAACCTGAACAATGGCTAGGAGAAGACGCACTTTATATTACTACTGCTGCGTTTATTACCAGAAATGATTTGTTTGCTAGCTATCAAAGTCACTTTAACAGCTTGATGGAGATTGGTACAGTACCAATTCGACGAGGTGGGGTAGTGATTAATGTTATTCATGTCTATCAAGCTAAAAAACTCCTCAAACCCTATCCTCGGTCTTACGGAATTTAAAAAGAATAAAAACTCTTGGTGTCTTGGTGTCTTTGTGGTTCCAGATTTTTTACCACTAAGGCACTAAGAGGATGTTTGAAAAGTCGAAAAGTATACTAAGAACCCCGCTTCCATTCCTCTCCCCGAAAGGTCGATAGGCTTTGAAACCCCCATTCCCTCGTAGGGAACTCGGGGCCCCCATGAAATTCGGGCTAAACCCGAATTTTATGGGGATTAGGGTCAGGGGGGCTTGGGGGGTTAGGTTTTTAAGATTTTGATGTTAGCAATGATACTTTTCAAACAACCTCTAAGGCACAAAGTATTTTATCAAATGAGGATATTTATCAACGCGCCCCTACCCTGAAACCCTATGGCAGAGTCTACTGCTTTCGCAGTTGTTGTTGATAAACTTCTGGTGTGTTGATGTCTAGTAACACTTCTGGATGGTGAAATTCTACTTTGTGAATTACAGGACAAAAGTCTTTGATAATTTGGCGTAAACCTAAAGTTTCTTCACGAATATTTACTAGGTGCGATCGCATGTCATTTGCAAATAATAATGGATGCCCTATTTTGCCTTGATAAGTGGGTGCAGTAATCAAGGCAGATTTTTCTTGATGTGCTTGTAATAATTGTTGATAAATATTTAAATTTCGAGGTTGATCAACTGCGGAAATCGCTAATAATTCAAACTCTGGAGGAATTTGTTTTAATCCTGCTAGTAAAGACGATGTTTTTCCATGAGAGGCATGAGGATTAATAACCACTAAACTGCCCAGAGGGCAATCTTTTTGTCTGTGACTATTATGTGAACCCAAAACTACTAAAGGTATAAAATCTAAATCTAGCCACTGTTCTAACTGATAAGTTAATAATGTTTTACCTCCACTCCAAAATAGGGAACTCTTACAAGTACCCATACGAGTAGATCTACCTGCGGCAAGGACAATAGTAAAATGTGCCATATCATGTCCAACGATGTTGCCGTTATACAACCAAATTAGCAACTCCTCTAAGTAAGTTGGCTGGCTGAAAGAAGAATCACACGGTGTCAAATCTGTTGCCTTATTTTAGGCAATTGATACAACACAAAGTAAAAAATTTAGAAATCCTTTCTTTTTTGCGCCTTTGCGCCCAGGACTTACGCAACTGGCATAAGCAATGGCGTGCGGAGCGCGCCGAGCGCCTAAAAAAACTAAGCTATCGACATAGCAACATCTGGACGTTTTAGTTGCTCGATTAAATAATTAGAAAGCAAACTATGCTTGATTTTATAAATAGTTTGACCTGTGCTATTAGCTAAATTTTTGAGTCTTAGCCAAACCAACATAGCACAAGCAATATGATTTCTTTGAAGGCGAGCTTTACGACATTGACATGATTCAATGCCAGTTAGTTGCTTGATTTCTCGATGAAACTCACGCCAGTCGCTACAACGGGGGGAACCCCCGCAACGCGCTGGCTCCTCTATTTTTCAACGGATTTTACACACCTGTTGTGTAACATCTGTAGAACTTTGAGATAAGTCGTTAGTTGCGACATAATCCGTTCTATCGGTAGAGACAGTAACCCGGAATAGTTTCACCTTTTTATCAGCAGGAAACCCCTTTATTTTTATAATTTTACCACATTCTAGTTCCTCATTACTCCATGATAAAGATTCAATATTCTTATATTTTTCTTTACCGAAACTATCATCTACTAAACGATTAGTCTTGAAAGGGCAATAATAAATTTTATTTAGACTATCGATATAAAGCATTAAATTATTAACTGCATACCAAGTATCCATTAAAACTGTATCGAAAGGTAGTAATTTCTGATATACAAGCCCTTGTAGCATATTTTTTACATGATCAATCTTGGTCAAACCATCATTATCAGGGTGAAAAATCCGATAATCTATTACCCAAAATTTGAGAGTTTTAGGATTAACATATATGCAACTTACTATTCCAATCCCTTTGACAATGCCGTGTTCATTACCACTATACTGTCTTCGTACTATCTCGATTTCTTCAGAAAATCTTTTATCTAAAACAGGATCATCAAATATAATATAAGCATCCTCATCAGGGACAATTAAATCTTTGACATTATCCCAAAGTATTCGAGGAGTTAACTTTTCATTTTTCAGATAATAATTAATTTTATCATGACTAATATTTTCGCTGAGGCTCTGCTAAATTAGTCATGGTATAGTTAATTTGACTACTCAGTAGATATTGACAATAATTAAGTTTAGTAAATTTCATTGCTAATCGATTTTTCGATGCACCCGCAACTTATTTTCTCATAAAATCTTTTTCGGAATCTACTTGATTAGTTGCTATCAACAATTTCAAAAAGGGCTGATTTCAAAAACCCCTTTTTATAGTACTAAAGTACCAGTAATTAGCGATCGCCTGTGCCAGTTGCGTCAGTTATGTAGTACTAAAGTACCAGTAATTAGCGATCGCCTGTGCCAGTTGCGTAAGTCCTGTTGAATAAACAATGCGGTATCTTAATTAATGAACCAATTTTCTATGTTTATACCATCAAAATCTTGAAAATCTGCTACATTATTCGTTACTAAAATAAAGTTATTTGTAACTGCAATACTCGCAATTTGCCCATCAATAAATCCAGTATTTTTACCAATTTTTGATAATCTAGCTCTTTCCTGAGCATGATATTGTGCAGATTTTAGATCGTAATCAAATAAAGGGATTTCTGCTAAAATTACGTTGTTGATATAATCCTCTATATCTTGACGTTTTTTAGAAATAGGAAGACGGAAACAACCATATAACATTTCATGGATAACTAGGATAGCTGTGGCTGTTTCTTGTCTATATAACCTTAGCTTTTCCATTACTTTCTCGTTGGGATGAGGTCGTTTAGCCTCCGACAAAATATTAGTATCTAGTAAATAATTTAGACTCATAAATTAACTTCTCTTCCTGGTGACTTATCCCTTATATTTTCAAAAGTGTCATCATCAATACTTTCTAAATCAACCCTTTGTCTAAAGTCTTGTAAAGCTGACCAAAAATCAGTAATGTCTTTACTTTCTCTTAACCTTTTTTGATGTTCAGATATAGAAAATGGTTTTTGAACTGATAATTTATATTTGAGAAATTGAATAAAGTCTAAAACTTCTTGCTGTTTATCTGGTGGTAATTCTCGGAATGTTTGTAGAACTGTTTGTTCAATAGTCATAGTTTTACCTCTGCTAGATGAGATATGATTACATTATAAATTTAGTTAAGAAGATGTTTTAAAAAGGGAGAGCAATGACTTCCATAAATTCTAAATAACCATAATCCGGCAAACGGGAATTTAATTAAATCATAACTAATCAGGTTTACTCCTGTTGATTGATATAGTTTACAGGCACTTGATACAAAAAGCGATGTCTACGACGGGCTACGCCTACGCACTTTTCAATCAGTCTTTGTCAATAAAAGAACGCATTGGTGATGTCCAAGGCAAAGCAATGACTCTGTGGTGGTTAGGGCATTTGGCAGAACAGCAGGATGAATACACTAAAGCGATATCCTATTTGCAACCAGCTTTAGAGATTTTGCAGCGATTGAAGTCACCGAATGCTGAAAGTGTGAGTGCAAGTCTTGCTAGAGTACAACAGCAAGTTGAAAACACTGAGATGTAAGTTTAGTCAAACGTAGTGCAACTCAATCAGGATCGTGGTGTTGGGTTTCCTTGCGTCAACCGAACCTGCACCAGATTTAATTTTTAGATGGAGGTTAGGTTTCAAACACCTACGCTGCATATCTAATAATCTCAACTTCTGCGCCATTACTCACAGCAACTTCTGCCCTATTTAGCACTTGTTCAGTAATAACATCACTTAGATAATACTCACCACAATTATCACAAATTTCTGCTGGGACTTTTTTAATCACCACAATAGATTCGTCTCTTTCTAAAGTCACCGTCACTAAGCCCGGTTTAGTTTTTCCATGTTTACAAATAACGCATTTCATTAACCTTACCTCCTAGTTTTAAAATCATCTGACCAAATATTTGCATCAGGAGTATAAGCTGTCACTACATATCCTGTATCTGTAGATTCATCATAAGAAAATACAACATGAATTGGTTTACTTCCCACGAAATCAAATAGGAGATAACTAGGAAATGGCTGATCATCAGGAGTTTCTTCTATTATTTCTCCATAACCTACCACTGATTCTACTTCTTGCTTACTGATGCGACGATAAAACATTTGTTGAATAGCATGACGAGAAAAAATTAGATTTTGACAATACATGAAAGCAAAATTTCCGCTTCTCAAAATTCTCTGTCCAGAAGTGCGTAGGCGTAGCCCGTCGTAGACATCGCCTCTCGCATATCTACCACCGTTACTCCCTCTAATTCCTGACCATAAAATGAACCAAAATGTGTCTTATCACCTGTTACCAAAAGGTCTGCTCTACTCTCTACTGCTGTCGCTAAAATGGGAGCATCTTTCAAAGGTAGTCCCATCTCCATTGCCCAATTGACTCGTGCAATTGGTGCTTCTCCAACTATAGTTAGTTTGGGGATTAAATCTCGCTCCAATCGTGTTAAAGCTTGGGGATATTTAGCTGTAATATTACGCCGTGTTTCTTCCAAAGCATGAGGCGAAGTTAGCAAAGCACAATACCCAGCAGAAGCTAACTTAAACAATGCACTACAGCGACCATCAGGACTAATAGCTGCTGCAAAGATAACATTAGCATCCAGGAATAAGCGCATTTATATTCCCTATTCAGCATCTTGAAGCTGTCGCTGAAGTTGTTTAGCTTCTTCGTCAGTTAAGCGATCGGCTATCTGAAACTCCTCGATTCGTTCGTCTGTATATATCTCAATCGGATACACTCCAGCAGGACGTAGTAAAATTCCACCATCAGCAGTAGTTTCCACCAGTAGCATAGTTTCCCCATCCAACCCTAGACGATTAAGAATTGCTTGGGGAATAGAGACTTGACCTGTTTTTCCTAGCTTGATGACTTCCATAAATTCTAAATAACCATAATCCGGCAAACCGGAATTTAATTAAATCATAACTAATCAGGTTTACTCGCACCAACCTTTCTGTCGATTGATCTAATTTACAGGCACTTGGTACAAAAAGCGATGTCTACGACGGGCTACGCCTACGCGCTCTACAATCAGTCTTTGGAAATAAATGAACACATCGGTAATGTCCAAGGCAAAGCGGCGACGTTGAACAATCTGGGATATATCTACGCCGACAAAGGGGAAGTGGATGAAGCGATCGCACTTTTCAATCAGTCTTTAGAAATAGAACAAAGCATTTGTAATGTCCAAGGCAAAGCAATGACTCTGTGGTGCTTAGAATATTTGGCAGAACAACACGGTAAATACACTAAAGCGATATCCTATTTGCAACCAGCTTTAGAGATTTTGCAGCGATTGAACTCACCACACGCTGAAAGTGTGAGTGCAAGTCTTGATAGGGTAATGCGTAATGCGTAATACTTCGGCTACGCTCAGTACAAGTTCGTAATTCGTAATTACAGCACCGAAAGATTTTTTGTCTCACACAAAGGCAAAGCAGCCTGCGGACTAAAATAAAATCAAGCATTTCAACCCGCGTAGGCGGGTTTTGCCTGTGTAGCCGCGACTTCCAGTCGCCTGCTACTGATTAATGAGTCTTTGATACTCGCGGACGAGTCTTTGATACTCGCGGACGAGTCTTTGATACTCGCGGACGAGTCTTTGATACTCGTGAATGAGTCTTTGATACTCGCGGACAAGTCTTTGATACTCGTGGACGAGTCTTTGATACTCGCGGACGAGTCTTTGATACTCGCGGACGAGTCTTTGAACTCCGTTAATGAACCTCAGAGCTTTGTTAATGAACCTTGCAGCTTCATTCGTGAACCTCGGAGCTTCGTTGATGAACTTTCACAGCAATTCAGGTGAGAGAATCAGGATCTATGCCGAGCGATCGCAATCGTTCTCGTAATAATTGGGTTTCTCGCTGTGCTTGCAGAACTTGTTGCGCTTGGAGGGCTTGTTGTTGAGCTTGTTTCATCTGTTCTTCTGGTGTTAAAAACCGTTGTCCTTGTTGGTTATACCAATACATCCATTCCCGTGATATGCCTAGATAAGTTCCTCGTTCTATGCCAATTGCTAAACCTATCTCTGGCAACCAAACGCGATCGCCATCATGTAATTCATAAGCATTATTAACTAATTTGTAAACTTCTAAACGTGGCTTGTCGCAACGAAATGGGTTGTAAACTACATAATACAAAAACCCCAATTTTGCATACTCTGCTTTTTTAGTCGAGTACTCACCGCGATCTATCTGAGATACCACCTCAAGTACTAATATCGGTAGTTTCTTTTCTTCCCAAAGCACATAACTGGGACGGAGATTTTCATCATAAAATCGCTTAACGCCCAGACTCAAAAACGCATCTGGGACTATCGCTGGTAAACCTGGGTCGTAATAAATACCCATGCGAATACCAAAAAACCAATCCATGCGTTCTGCCCAAGCCATTGCTAATACGCTTCTGAGTAAATCGGGAATTGATTTTTGTAATTCGTTATCTACTGGGGTATCGTCAGAGTCAGGTAGTTCTTTTGAAGAGGGCAAACGAACTGATGGATCGTAATTTACCATGATATGGATTTACCGTTCCTCAGTTATTAGTACATCTTTATTTTATAAATGAATTTTGATAGCAATTTAGGTCAAAGAATCAGGATCTATGCCGAGCGATCGCAACCGTTCTCGTAATAATTGGGTTTCTTGCTGTGCTTGTTGAGCTTTTTGTTCTGCTTGTTGAGCTTTTTGTTCTGCTTGTTGAGCCTTTTGTTCTGCTTGTTGAGCTTTTTGTTCTGCTTGTTGAGCTTTTTGTTCTGCTTGTTGAGCTTTTTCTTGTGATGTTAAAAACCGTTGTCCTTGTTGGTTATACCAATACATCCATTCCCGTGGTATACCTAGATAAGTTCCTCGTTCGATGCCAATTCCTAAACCTATTTCTGGCAACCAAACTGGATTCCCATCATGTAATTCATAAATATTGTTAACTAATTTATAAACTTCTAAACGTGGCTTGCGGCGACGAAATGGGTTGTAAACTACATAATACAAAATTCCCAATCTTGCATACTCTGCTTTCTTAGTTGAGTACTCACCACGGTAGTTTTGAGATACAACTTCCAACACTAATATAGGTACTTTCTTCTCTTCCCAAAGCACATAACTGGGGCGGAGGTCTTCATCATAAAATCGCTCTACCCCCAAACTCAAAAATCCATCTGGGACTATTGCTGGTAAATCTGGGTCATAATAAATACCCATATCTACACCAAAAAACCAATCCATGCGTTCTGCCCAAGCTATTGCCAGAAGCGCTTTAAGTAAACCGGGAATCAAGTCTTGTAATTCATTATCCACAGGTGTATCGTCAGAGTCGGGCAGTTCCTCAGAAGAGGGCAAGCAAGCCAATGGATTGTACTCTAACATGATGAATTTAGCGTTTCTCTGAATAATCTGATCATAAAGGATGACTGATAGCTGATAACTTTTTCAAGGTGTAATTTGAAATCATGCATTTTTCTTAGTGCCTTTGTGTCTTTGTAGTCAAAAAATTTACTTGTCAACCACCAAGACACGAAGACACCAAGGTAAAAGGGCTACTTGCATTTCAAAAATCAAATAGAAGTTCTATAGAAATCGTAATTAAATCTAACTTTACAAATTACTTACTTAAGATTTACTTATAAATTCTCCCTCAGATAGGAGTACGGAAAGAATTTACTCGTTACACTGTCGATGATAAAGTTCTAATTGCAACTTCAGTCTGTGAGCTAATCTCAGGGTGAGGAATATTATACATCATAAATTTATGTTGCAATTAGTACATTTGTTGGGTAGCGCAAAGTGGACAATTTGGCAATCTTTAATCCTAAATCTACTTGGCGTATAGTCATAATCTGTTCGCACGCAACAAGACCTGATATATGGTTCGAGAGCTTGAAAGAAAACGTCAGAGTACACAGTTTCCAGAAACTGCACCTGCTGCCAATCCCGTATTTTTTAGAACTTATAGTCGCCGTACAAAGGCAGGGATGAGGGAAACATGGGATGAGGTATGCGATCGCACTCTCCAAGGCTTGATAGAGTTGGGTAAGCTACGCCCAGATGAAGTAGCCATCCTGGAGGAAATGCAAAAAAATCTCAAAGCTTTACCCAGTGGCCGCTGGTTATGGGTTGGCGGTACAGATTGGATAGCTAAACCAAAAAACTTTTCCGGGGCTTATAATTGCACTTCTACCAACCTCCAAGACTGGAAAGCCTTCGGGTTAATGATGGATCTTGCAATGATGGGCTGTGTGCGATTCGTTGGCTAGAAACCAACCCTATAAGGGTTTTGGAGGATTAGCCGCAAGGTAAATCTACCCAAAAGGTAAGAACCTTGACAACTTGGTAGTCATGTTGGTGACATCGAAATTAACAAATGTCTAAACAAGTCAAACCATAAGAATATCCAATAATTAGCACAAAAGACATAAGTAAATCGATAAAGTCCAACCCCCTAAGTGCAAGGGTGAAAGCACTTTCCCCACGGTAGCGACTAGCCATCAATCCGTGAAGCGGGAATGAACGGTGGTAAGAAGCCAGTCCAGGCTTCGACTCCAACTAGCAGGAGAATATGGTTAGCGAAAGCGAATCTACGTTTGAATCATCGTGAGCATGTAAAACAGCCTAGTGGACTAACAGGCTGTGCCAAAAGGCAAGGGTAGAGTGACCGGAATTGCAACCGTCCGGTCTGCACCACTCATAACCCCGGTGAACAGTAGGAACCTAAACTCTCGACCAATGACTATCAGGAACGAAGTAACCACATAGATTCTCTCAGGCAGGTCGATACCTGAGTAGGTGCTAACCAAATGAACTATGTGGCGAGATTGAGTCAAAAGCTAACGCCTACGGTAATGCGTAGGATACGCTGACGGACTCACGGGAAACAGATATATGTAGGTACAACTAGCAATGAAGACGACTAAAACGAGTTTTAAGACTACGGTGGTATGGAACAACATCAACTGGAAAAAAATCCAGGGGATGGTGTTTAAGTTGCAAAAGCGCATACATAAAGCTGCTCAACGTGGGGATGTCAAAGCAATGCGACGACTCCAGAAAACCTTAATGAAATCCTGGTACGCCAAGCTACTAGCAACGCGAACAGTGACCCAAGACAACAAAGGTAAGAACACAGCAGGGGTAGACGGAGTGAAATCACTCGGATACAGTCAACGTCTGGCACTAGGTAGAAATCTAGGAACTGCGCTTAAGGTGAAACCAAGCCGTAGAATCTGGATTCCCAAGCCAGGAACAGACGAAAAACGACCTCTGGGAATTCCCACAATGGCAGATAGAGCATTACAGGCACTAGCCAAGTTAGCCCTAGAGCCAGAATGGGAAGCAAAATTCGAGCCAAACAGTTACGGGTTCAGACCAGGAAGGGCGATACATGATGCCATCGAAGCTATATACTTAGCAATACACTGTAAAGCTAAGTACGTCTTAAATGCTGATATATCTAAGTGCTTTGACAACATTGACCAGCGAAAGCTACTGGACAAATTAAACACATACCCATCCATGAGACGGTTAATCCGTAACTGGTTAAAAGCAGGCTTTATGGATGAACGCGATATGTTCCCAACCGAAATGGGTACACCACAGGGCGGGGTCATTTCCCCACTACTGGCAAATATCGCACTCCACGGTATGGAAGAGGTAATTAAGGAATATGCCAACACCCTACCTACATATAGGAATTATGGGAGAAAGCAAAACCGTAATGCCTTGAGTTTGATTCGTTACGCCGACGATTTTGTGATTATTCACGAAGACATCAATGTTGTGTTAGGGGCAAAAGCTGTAATCGAAGGTTTCTTAAAAGACATCGGCTTGGAACTCAAACCAAGCAAGACCAGAATTTGTCACACTTTTGAAGAATATGAAGGGAAACAACCTGGATTTGACTTCTTGGGTTTTAATATTCGACAATTCCCGGTCAATGATGGGATGAGCGCCAAAGCACCAAGGTCAGGTAAGATTCTGGGATTCCAAACAATTATCCAACCCAGCAAAAAAGCAGTACAGCGTCACTATCAGGTTATATCGGAAATCATCAACTCCTATAAGGCAGCACCACAAAAGGTGCTTATCCAGAGACTCAACCCCATTATTCAAGGTTGGGCAAACTACTACTCATCTGCTTGCTCAACTGATGTTTTTCGAGATTTAAATCACATGATTTATACCAAATTAACATCATGGGCGAGGTACAGACACCCTAATAAAGGTGCTAAATGGGTAACTGAGAAATACTGGACAACAGTAGGTGGGGATAATTGGGTGTTTGGTTATATCAACCCAGACACAGACGAAAGATATATCCTTTTAAAGCATACATGGACAAGAATCATCCGCCACACTAAGGTTAAAGGCGATGCATCACTATTTAACGGTGATTTCGTCTACTGGGGAACAAGAACTGGAAAGAGTAAAGAAATTCCTTCTCTACTTGCAAAAATTCTTCACAAGCAGAAAGGTAAATGTGCTTGTTGTGGCCTCACCTTTACAACAGAAGACCAAATCGAACTTGACCACATTATACCAATCAGCTTAGGCGGGAAAAGAAAGTTGGATAATATTCAAGCATTGCATAGACATTGCCATGACCAAAAGACAGCCAAAGATGGTAGTCTGAGTAGTTCCCATGACAAGGGTATGTTTTCTGAGGAGCCGGATGAGATGAAAGTCTCATGTCCGGTTCTGGAGACGAGTAGCACTCGTGAGGGTGTTGCTTAGTTTAATGGTACAGGAGCCGTCATAGAACCAGAATATATTAATCAGTTACCCCCCATACGCAATCACTTGTATGTCACTGTACAAGGTGAAATTGGTAGTACTCCTAAACACCTGCGTCGTGAATATACTGAATCCCGTATAGAAGGTAACACGGTTACTATTCACGTTGGAGATAGTCGTGAAGGTTGGGTAGAGTCCTATCAAACTTTATTAGAACTCTCCACGGATGAACGCTTCACTAATGAAGTCCAAGTATTAGTTGATATTAGTGATGTCCGTCAAGCAGGAGAAACTCTCAACGGCTTTGGCGGAATGGCTAATCCTGTGAAATTGCCTGGACTTTACCAGCGTTGTGCATCTATCCTTAATCAAGCTATAGGACGGCAATTAAATTCAGTTGAATGCTGTCTATTAATTGATGAAGCTGCGGTGACAATTGTTGCAGGTAATATTAGGCGCTGTCTACCCGAAGATGCCTTGGTTCATACTTCCAAAGGACTCGTCCCTATTCGCGACGTGCAAGTGGGTGACTTAGTACAGACTCCTTTAGGATTTAGGCGAGTGGTTGATAAATTCGACCAAGGATTTCAAGATGTCTACGAAATTGAAACCAATGGCACTTATCCTAGAGCAACTTTAAACCACTCTCAAGCAGTGTTGGCAGATGCTACAGGTAAAATTGTATGGAAATCAGTTGCTAGTTTAGCCAAAGGCGATCGCCTGCTACACAACACACAAGTTTTACCTGGTACAATTACTCATCTCCCTGCTGATTTTACAGCGTCCAGACCTACACAAAGCCAAACAGCTAAGTTGTTTGTCATCCCTGAATTGACAGCTGAAGTTGCTTGGCTAATTGGGTTTACCCACGGTGATGGATATGTAGCTCTTGGTCGTAATAAATACAATAAGCCCTATGGCCGCGTTGAATGGGCAATGAACGGCTTAGATGTTGAAGTCACACCTAGAATACAAGCTAAACTTGATACTGCTTTGGCTTTATTTGGCTTAACAGCTACTCATGGCATCATCAAAGGCGAAAACACTGCCAAGTCGATATGTTCATCCATTCGTCTAGCTGAGTACTTTTATCGCCATATCAAACAGCCAAATGTTCCCTTAGCAGTTCCTAATTTTATTTTGCAGGGTTCAGTAGATATCCGGGCAGCTTATTTAGCTGGCTTAATGGACAGCGACGGAGGAGTTAATAACCGACCTCCTCACTTAGTCACCTCAGTTTATCGGTCATTTATCAGACAAATTGGCGCAGTCTTATCCAGTTTGGGGATTGCTGGTAGACTTACTACTACTCGTCCCCAAGAGGAAAGATGGCAACTCAAGTACAACTTGACCATTCCAGCCCTCAAAGAACGTTACAACGCCTTAATTGCACCACATTCAGTCAAAGGAAAACTGCGCCAAGGGTTACGCCACTTGCTTCAAGTCGGGGAACCCGCCCAACGCAGTGGCTCAAAGATGTATGGCTTCACTGTTCCCGGTGTGATCATGCGGGAAGCTTATACCTACGGTGAAATGCGCGAGATGGGATTTCATGGTTCTCGCACCATTGATGCCAATTACGAACGCTATATCGCTGAGGCTGATATCTCCTTAGATATTCCTGTCACTGTTAAAGGACTAGGCAGCTACGATCACGTTCAAACTTATGACATAGAAGTCGAAGAAGCTCACTGTTTTTACTGCGATGGCTATCTAACACATAATAGTGCGGGTATGCGTCAGTTCAATGCTGACGACCAACTAGGAGCTACTGCCAAGGATAACTTGTGGCAGCAAGATGAACAAGGCAACTGGCGAATTGATCCACAGCGTGATGCTTTGAGGATGGCAAACCATACTAGAGTTTTTCACCGCAAACCAACATTAGAGGAATGTGTTGATGCTGTTCGCAAACAATATTACAGTGGCGAAGGCGCAATTCAATGGGCTGGTGAAGCAGTAGCTAGAGCAAACTGTGATTTGCTACCAACACAAGCATTAAAAGTTGATTTCTTGGAAGCTTATAACCAAGGAACAGCAAAGCAGTGGTTGCAAGAACACTATCCCAACCTTGATGCTAATGAATTAGAACATCGTTTAGCTCGCTACGGGCTAAATCCGTGTGGTAAGTAATTTTGCCTCACGTTAAACACTGGAGAAAATCGGTGAACCCTGCGATTGGGAATACCGAGGTAATCAAAGGAAATAAAGCGCCTTTGACACCGTACAGACTAGAGAGTGAACCTTTTTAAATCAGGAATATACAAAAAAATTGCGTGATTTAAAAAGAATATAATCTGGGTTTTACCCCCGTTCTTCAAAACGGCTCCACGAGTCTCCGGCTACTAATATTGTTTTCAATGTTTAGTAGAAAATATAGTCGGATCTACGGGAAATCAAGAACTCGTAGAACTAGAGGATAAAAAGCTTCTAGGGTAACAGAAATGGAAATTATCGGTAGTAATTTTCACTGCAATTTATCGGAAGTACATTTGAATCAAATTGACCCGTATAACTATCAAGAACAAGAGGAGGCTTTCACCGCTGGGGCGTTATCTGTAGCAGCACTTTTAAATCATCAATTCCTAGAACCCCGCTATCAACAAAGCAGGGAATTAGACCCCATTGTGGGTGTTTCTTTCACAGGTTTATTTGATTTCTTTGTTCATGCTTTTGGTGTTGATTGGCTGCGTTGGTGGGCTGAAGGTAGACCCGCGACTGCACAAGGATTAGCCTTTAAGCGTGAGGAAGAAAAATATTTAAGTTTCTGGAAAGAAACTGTACATCGCGTGGTTTGGGATTATTGCGATCGCCATCATCTCAAACGCCCCAATCGCTGCACAACAGTACAGCCCAGTGGTACCAAAGCTTTGCTAACTGGTGCTAGTTCTGGGTGGCACCCCCCCAAAGCCCAAAGATTTATTCGCCGCATCACTTTCCGCAAAAATGACCCAGTAGCCTTAGCTTGTATTGACTACGGTTACAATGTCATCCCTTCCCAATCTGACAAAGATGAACAAGGTAACTTATTAAACGATCCCTTTGATTCCCGCGTCAGTGAATGGTTGGTGGAAATCCCTGTTTCCGTACCTTGGGCTGATTTACCAGGTGCAGATCAAATCGATGTTTCTAAGTTTTCCGTCTTAGCCCAACTCGATTTCGTTATGCAAGTGCAGCAACACTATGTCACCCACAACACATCTGCTACCCTAGAACTGCGGTCTGATGAAGTAGAAATTCTTGGGCAAAAGATATATGATGCGATCGCCAATGATCAAGGATATATCTCAGCGGCACTTTTAGCCCGTTTTGATGATTTACAATCATTCCCGCGTTTGCCCTTTGAACCGATAGATAAAGCAACTTACGAACATTTGAATCAACAGGTAAAAGCCAGACGCAAAACAGATGATTTCTGTGCAGTTCTCAGCCGCTATGATTCAGGTGAACTAACAGAAGCTGGCCCCAGTGGTTGTGACTCTGATAAATGTATGTTTCCAGATCAGCAACCAATCTCATAGGGGACTGGGGACTGGGGACTGGGGACTGGGGGCTGGGGACTGGGGACTGGGGACTGGGGGCTGGGGACTGGGGACTGGGGGCTGGGGACTGGGGACTGGGGACTAAGAAACAATTGAGTTTATAGCGGTTCTCGAACTAGTGAGGTACAATTTTGACCTCACTTCCATTCCTCTCTCCTAAAAGGAGAGAGGCTTTGAATTGTTCCCCCTTCCCGCTTCGGGAAGGGGGTTAGGGGGTTAGGTCTATTTCCATACCTGTACCTCACCGGATTGAAAATGGCTATATATATAGCTGGGGACTGGGGACTGGGTACTGGGTGAAAAGTCTTTTTGTGTCTAGGTTTTATCATCTGTTGATGTCCTAACACTACTGGCTATCGCTATAAATTAGTATTTCTTTTTAATACCCAATACCCAATCACCAGTACCCAATACCCAATTCCCCACGTTACGATTAATTAAGAAATGATAATTTTTACGGCAGTGCCAGGAGATTCCTCATGTTCATTGATGAATTGTCACCAATATTTAAACAATTGATCCAGCACCCAGCCTCATTTTTGGGTGGGTTTGCCTCTGGTGTACTTCGACTCAACCTTGCAGACGATCCCGTTAAAAGCTGGCTAGATCAACAGATCCGTCCCGGCAGTTATTCTTCTTCAAGCACTCAGGTGCATAATGGTAAAGCTACTGGGCCTCAGTCAATTTCCATTGAATAAATTTTTGGTTAATCCCAAATCAAGTTAATTTTTTAGCAAAATTCAGCCACCATTACTCACCTGCAACTTGCCTATTTTCCTGGATTAGGCGAATTGCAGGTGAAGTTTTTAATTTACGCTAATTTTTCCAGCACTTCCCCATCAGAAAGTTGATTTCAGAAATTCAAAATCTTTGAAATATAACACAAAATTGGTTCAATTATAAAATATATAAGATTGACTAATTTTGTGTTATTTGGGATTGTAAAATGCCATACTTTGAAAAATGTCACGATCAGTTATTATATGAGCGTATGCCTAAGTTCAGCCACATGGTCAGTTTAGTTGGAGCTACTGCCAGCATTATGGTTGCTGCCCCACAACGTTGGAATTAGTCAATCAGAGCAGACCATGCAAGATTTGCAATTTGTTTAAATCTGTTTCCTATCTGAACTAATCGCTTTTTGTTGAAAATTACCTGATCCCACATGACTATTTACGTTGGAAACCTCTCCTATCGCGCTACCGAAGCAGATTTGAGAGCCGTATTTGCAGATTACGGTGAAGTGAAAAGAGTTGTACTACCTACAGATCGCGACACAGGGCGTATGCGCGGGTTTGCTTTTGTTGAGATGAATGAAGATGCCCAAGAAGATGCTGCTATTACTGAACTAGATGGGGCAGAATGGATGGGTCGTCAACTGAGAGTCAATAAAGCCAAACCGCGAGAGGAAAATGGCAACCGACAAGGTAATTGGTCGAAAAAACAGGATTATTAATCAAGGCGGATTTATAGCATAACAGATTTTTTCTAGTTATGCAACAATTCTAGGTTAGACAAATCTACTAACCAATAATCAAAAGTCAAACAATAGTACAAGCAAGACAGCGGCTAGTTGTGAGCAGCAGAGCAATTTCACAACTAGTCGTTTTTTTGATTATCCCTCTCCTAAGAAATCGCAAGGTTTCTTAGGAGAGGGATACTTATAAGTGTGGTTCTAAATTTTTACAGATAAGGAAGCGCCAGTTCCAGCACGACGGACTTTAATTAATTCAGCACAAATACTAACTGCAATTTCCTCTGGTGTTAAAGCACCGATATCTAAGCCAATTGGTGCATATATTCTTTGCCAAAATTCTGGTAATTTACCCTTTGTCTGCAACATTTGGTAAACAGTATAAACTCGTTTTTGGCTGCCAATCATGCCGATATATTGTGTTTGCAGATGACACAACATTTGTAAGGCTGCTAAATCTTGGGTATAACCTCTAGTTACTAAAGCGACGTATAAATTAGGAATTTCTTCTAAGATTTCTGGAATTGAGGTGATGGGCTGTGCTAAAACTAAAGCTGCTTGGGGAAATCGCTCTGTTGTGGCAAATTCTGGGCGATCGTCTTGTACAATAATTTTAAAACCTGCTATTTTAGCAATCTGTGCTAGCGGAATCGCAATATGTCCAGCACCAATAATTAATAGTGTGGGTGGCGGTAGTAAGGGTTCTACTAAAGCATGATTTTTCAGCAGTGGGAAATTTGGGATATCTGTTGTTTCTAAATAAGGTTTTTCATCTGGATGAAACGGGGTGACAATGGCAAGCGATCGCCCTGATGTTAAGATATCTATAATTTGATTGACTAAATTCAAGCTTTCATTACCTAACCATAATTCTAGCCATACCAGCATTGTCCCACCGCAAATGCCTTGGGTTTCTCGTTGGGGTGTACCTGATAAATCAATTTCTACAAATTGTTTTTCACCGGTGTGCAATACCTGCAAAGCTTGGTGATAAACTTTTGCTTCTCCAGCACCACCGCCAATTGTACCGTAGGTTTTGCCATCGGCACGAATGAACATTTTCGCACCTACTTCTCTCGGTACGGAACCTTTGGTACTGGTGACGGTGGCTAAAACTACAGCACCTTGGGTTAAGGCTGCTGCTAGTTGTTGGTAGAAGTCAAGCATTAAAGGAACTCGAACAAATAAATTATCCCGTTTGAAGTTGCTGGCTGATGACTATTGACTATTAACTATTGACTATTGACTATTGACTATTAACTATCCTCGGTTATCAGTCAACTTTTTAATTTTTAATTCCTGAAAAAGTCTTTCGGGTGTCATGGGGAGTTGGTATAGTCTGCATCCTGTGGCATGGGCGATCGCGTTGGCGATCGCTGGTGCTGTACAATTAATGGTGATTTCTCCTACTCCTTTTGCACCAAATGGGCCATAGGGGTCTGATTGTTCTACTAAAATTACTTCTATTGCTGGTATGTCTGCTGCTGTAGGGATACGATAATCACGCAATTTAGAGTTAATAATTGTTCCTTGTTCGTCAAATAATAATTCTTCTATTAACGCATAGCCTATCCCCATTGCAATTCCACCTGTTACTTGTCCGTGACAAATTCGCGGATTTATTGCTTTGCCTAAATCAATTGCTTGGACACATTTTACAACCTGAGTTTTACCTGTTTCTGTATCAATTTCTACTTCTACGCCTTGAACAGCAAAAGTTAATGTTGATTCATCTGCTGTATAGGAAATTTCCACGCTATTTTCGTTGGTAGTCAGCAGTTTTTCGGCTGCTAGTTTCACAGCTTGTCCTGAAATGTAAAGTGTAGCGGAAGCATAAGAACCTGCATCAAAGGGTGTTTGTTGGGTGTCGCCGGAGATGATATAAATATCGGTAACTGTCACGCCTAAAACTTCTGCTGCAATTTGTCGTAAAGTTGTATCTGAACCGGTGCCTACATCTACTGAACCTGTTCTTAATTCATATTTATTATTAGCTAAGCGTAATAATTTCACTTTGGCAAGGTGAATTTTAGATAAACCACTACCTTGCATGGAAATAGCAAAACCTACACCACGACGCAACGAACCTTCTACTTTTGGTGGTGTATCGGGAAGGTAGCCAAGAAACTGTTTAACTTTTTCCCAACATTCTAGAACTGCATAACTTCCAATTAAGTTAAAGTGGTCTTCAGATTTACCTAAATTAATTACATCTCCCGGTTGAATGAGGTTTTTTAAACGCATTTCTATAGGGTCGATGTTGAGTTTTTTAGCAATTTCATCGATTTGGCTTTCCATTGCAAATGTACCTTGTGTTGCACCATAGCCGCGAAATGCACCCGCTGGCATTGTGTTGGTATAAACTGCAAAAGCCTGTAATCTTTTATTTGGGCAACGATATAAACCTAAAGGGATATAACCTGATAAAAATACTACAGTTTGTCCATGATTGCCATAAGCACCTGTGTTGGCAATTATTTCCATGTCTTGGGCAATTAATAGACCATCTTTTTTGACACCGCTTTTAAGGCGAATTGTCATTGCATGACGGCTATTAGTGGCAGTAAATTCTTCTTTTCTGGTAAATTCCCACTGTACAGGTTTGCCTGTACGCAAGGTTGCTAATGCACATAAATCTTCTGACAATATTTCTTGCTTGTTGCCAAATCCACCGCCAAGCTGTGCTTTATAAACTCGGATTTTCTCTTTGGGTAAATCGAAAAGTTTTGCCAGTAAAGTTTGACAGTGGAATGGTACTTGAGTACTGGAACGCACAACTAATGTACCATCTGGTTCTAGCCAACTAATAGTTATATGCGGTTCCAGGTGGACGTGTTGAACTGCTGGTAAATAATAGGTGTTTTCGACAATTAAATCTGCTTGGGAAAATCCCTGTGCTAAATCACCAGCTTCAAAAAAGATTTGCCCCGCGATGTTGCGATCGCTATCATGAATTTGTGATGACTCTGGTTCATCGTGAATTACAACCCCGCTATGGTTCATTGCTTGTATGGGGTCGATAACATGGGGTAAAATTTCGTAATCAACAGCTATTAATTGACAAGCTTGTTCGGCGATACTTGGTGATTCTGCAACTACAGCTGCAACGCGATCGCCTACAAACCGTACTTTATGATCTAATAAGTAATGATCTAACGGATCGGGTACTGGTTCAGCATGACCGGCGGTAGTGTAAGGTATTCTGGGTACATCTTCGTGGGTAAAAATGGCAACTACACCAGGAATAGCTTTGGCTGTTTCGGTGTGAATTTTGCGAATACGGGCATGGGGATGAGGCGATCGCACTACTTTAAGATGTAATAATCCAGGTGGTGAAATATCTCCTGTATAAGATGCTTTACCAGTGACAATTGCCACACCGTCTTGCTTTTGAATGTTTTCTCCGATTGAATGATAACTATTGACTGTTGACTGTTGACTATTGACTACTGACTGTTGACTATTGACAACTGACTCTTGACTATTGACTATTGACTCTTGACTATTGACTATTGACTCTTGAATTGCTTGATAACCAGTGCAGCGACAGAGGTTTCCTTTTAAAGTTAAACAAAGTTCCTCTTGTAATAATTCAGGTATTTTTACCGCACTCATAATCATACCAGGAGTGCAAAAACCACATTGAAAACCTTGTGCTTGTAAAAAAGCTTGTTGCATGGGTGCAAGTTCGCCATTCAAAGAAAGTCCTTCAATGGTGGTTACTGATTCATTAGCAATTCGCATTGCAGGATAAATACAACTATGAACTGGCGTATCATTTACCCAAACTGTACAAGCACCACAATCACCAGTTTCACAAACACGATGGACACCAAACCAACCCAACTCACGTAATAAACTCAAAAGGCTAGTTCCAGGATGACAAATTACGCTATATGATTGATGATTGACTGTAAATTGTAACTCTTCGAGCATTTTTAATTTTGTAAAAATTAATAATTTATTCTTGAATCTGTAAACACATCAACTCCACATCAAAATATTGATTATTAAATTTATATGCCATTTTTTCTATTCCATATACTTGAAAGCCCAATAATAAATAAAGTCGTTTTGCTAAAAAATTACTTTTAACAATATCAAGTAATAATATTTCTACCTCGTTAATAGCTTTTGCTCTTTGAATTAATTCATTTAGTAATAATTTAGCTATACCTTTACCTCGATATTCTTCTTGAACATACATACTACTAATATATGCTTTATGCCTGAGTTTTATTCTTGGTTCTTGGTGAAATGCGACTATTCCAATTAACTTGTTATCCTCAAAGCAGCCCAAAATAAAGTTATTCTTATCTACTGAGATTCTATTACGAAATTGTTCTATCGTCTTAATTGATTCTTCATTGTACGTTGAGCCAAATGAATCTGGATTTTTATATAAAGCTTCTAGCCTGATCTGTCTATAATCTTCTGCATCATCTTTTGTTAATTTTCTAATTATCATGAGATTAAATATAAATAATAAACAACTGATTACTTGATTGTAATTTTCAATTATTAAAGCTTCTCTTAATTAAAATTGCCGTTATCTCTCGGCGATAATCTGCACTCGCCTTAGCATCGGCAATAAAGTTTTCGTTACTTAGAGATGTAATCAATTGCGTTTGTGCTATTTCTATATTTTCACATTCCAGTAGGCGAGGTGCGGCAACACTTGCACCAATTACACAACGCACTTGTTGATCATTTCTAGCAAGCACCACAATTGCCATAGCTGAATCAGTTGTTGCTAGGCTAAAATGTTGATAATTAATTTTCCATTTTAAATGAGATAACGGAATCAAAACTCGTCTCAGGATTTCTCCTGGTTGCAAAATTGTAGTTTTAAAACCGATTTGAAAGTCTTTTGCTGCAACAATACGCGACTCTGCTTTTAAATTCCAAATTTCATAACTTGCATCCAATGCTACCATTAACGGTGCTAAAGTTCCCACGGACAAGGCAAGACAAATATTTCCTCCTACCGTCGCCATATTAATTACTTTAAACGAAGCTGACAGCGTAGATATTGCACTTTTAAAGCCTGTAATTGCTGTCCATTCCACTAACCAAGGATATTCTAATAACTTAATTAGCGGACAAGTCGCACCAATCATTAAGTAATCTGCTTTCACCTCAATTTCAGACCAACCTAATTTTTCAGTGTCAACTAATACCTTGAGACGGGGCTGTGCTTCGGAAAATAACCATGTACCACCAGCCAACCAAGCCCAACCCTCACCCCAATTAGCGATCGCTTGAATTTGATCAGGACGTAAGTAAGTTTCAATATTTGGCAAATCCATGAATTTACCTAGATAATTTCTAGGAGATATAGCAATTATAAAACATCCGTCAACAATAAAAGCCTCTACTTCTTATACTATTTATATGCAAGATTTTACTTAGAAAATTTCAAGTAAAAAAATACCCCGCTGTTCACAGTCATCAGTCAATATAGTTTTGTGTAAATTATTACGTGCATCTACAAAAACAAATAGGCTCTTGCAACGAAGACGATAGTTATTATGAGTAAGTAAATTATTCATTTGAGAAAGCATTCAAGCATATTAAAAAAGCAATATGCCGTTTGCTTGCGGAAAACACCGAAATGAGTGCGTGATCTACCGAAATGAGTAGGCAATCAAGCTTTTTGCCTGCGGAAAACACTAAAATGAGTGCGTGATCTACTGAAATGAGAAAGCATTCAAGCTTTTTGAGTAAGCAATCAAGCTTTTTGCCTGCGGAAAACACTAAAATGAGTAAGCAATCAAGCATTTTGAGTAAGCAATCAAGCATTTTGAGTAAGCAATTAGGTATTTTCCGTAGCCAATTAGGTATTTTGCTTATTAAAATCAACATAATTTCAGATCTTGCACCAGTTATTTCATGCCAATTTTTGTAGAGTAAGCAATGCTTTTCGTGCCATTTTATTCAATTACTGATACAAATCCAAAGCACCCCTGCACCCATGCACCCCTGCACTCCTGCTTAAGAGCTGCCTATTTGTATCAACATTAAAGTAAAACGGTATTAGTGCCATCAAACCCCGAATTTTACATTGCAGGCATTGCCCACTTCTGCGTTAATTGAGAATGACGCAATTCATAAACTGGCGCTACAGGGTGTAGTGTTGCATGAGTCTAAATCGAAACAATTAGTAGTTAAAATAACCGGAAATGTGAATAATAAGTAATAAAAATTTACTATTTTAAACCCAAAAAAGCTAAATCTGGTGTTACGCTGAGGTTTTAAATTCTACATAACATACCCAATATGCCAATTCAAAATTTGCTTGCCTTGTTAATTGCTGATAACTCTCTTGTGAGCCTTGCTCAATTCGGTAGATAAAGTAAAAATATGTAAAGTTATTTATCAATTTGCATAAAATATATCATCTACTGCGATAACTCTAGAAAAGGCGTTTGTTTAAGTTTTTTTAATTAGATTTTGCATCTGCCTAATCTTCCACCATAAAATTTATTTTTGGGCTAATAACTTAACTGCACGGTTTGTCAACTAAAACTATTATTTAGTCAGCTAATCGTTAACTTTAGCTATTAGCCTCAGAATGAATTAACTAATACCATTTCCATATGAAGATGCATAGAAAGAACCCTACCGCCTGCGGCACTTACCCTTAGTAAGGGGAGGTTGGGAGGGGTTAAAATAATGTGTAGCTTCACAGATAATTGGTATAAGTCGTCGCCAATATTTCTTCATATGTAGGACTCTTACTGAAATTTAGGAAGCTACTACGGAATTGCTTTTACCACTGTTGAAGTAGAACAACAGTAGTCTGGGAAAAGTTTACTTAATGTAATCAAAAACCTTGTTTCATTCAGGTTTCACTCTCATCTGGATTACAGATGAGGAGTATGTTTCTACCTCGATAATTTTAAAGGATTGCTATATGACTCGTTTATCAAACCCTATTGAAAACATCAAAAGTCACTATCAGGTTGTAGTTATTGGTTCCGGTTATGGCGGTGGGATCGCGGCTTCGCGCCTAGCCCGTGCTGGACAACAGGTTTGTGTATTAGAACGAGGCAAAGAATTTCAACCAGGTGAATATCCAAATACAGACGTAAATGCCGTAGGTGAAATACAAGTAGACTTGCCTGATAAACGCATTGGTTCACGCACGGGCTTGTACGATTTTCGTGTGAATAAAGATATTAATGTATTCCTTGGTTGCGGGTTGGGTGGCACATCGTTGGTTAATGCCAATGTGTCATTACAAGCCGAACCTCGTGTGTTTGAAGATCCGCGCTGGCCTCAAGAATTGCGTAACGATGTTAATACTTTATTAGCGCAAGGGTATCAGCGTGCTGAAGAAATGCTTAAACCCAAGCCCTATCCTCAAGATTTGCCAGCCTTGCCAAAATTACAGGCATTAGAAAAGTCTTCTAAATACTTGAATGAAAAATTTTATCGCCCACCCATCAATGTGACATTTGAAGATAAAGTAAATCATGTAGGGGTGGAACAAAAGAAATGTAACTTATGCGGCGATTGTGTATCAGGTTGTAATCAGGGGGCAAAAAATACTGTTTTGATGAATTATCTGCCTGATGCCAAAAACCACGGTGCAGAAATTTATACTCAAGTATCTGTGCAGAAAGTCGAACGCCAGGGACAAAAGTGGTTAGTTCACTTTCAATTACTCAACTCTGGACAGCAGATATTTGATGCTCCCACAATGTTCGTTAGTGCCGATATTGTAGTTATAGCTGCTGGTACTCTCGGTTCTACAGAAATTTTACTACGTTCTCAACAATCAGGTTTGCCTGTATCTAGCCAACTGGGACACAACTTTACTGGTAATGGCGATGTGCTGGCCTTTGCTTACAACACCGATCAAGTAATTAACGGCATTGGCTTTGGCAATCGTACCGGCACACAGCAACCAGTCGGCCCCTGTATCACAGGCATTATCGATATGCGCCAACAACCACAGCTAGATAATGGCATGGTAATCGAAGAAGGCTCAATTCCGGGTGCCCTTGCTCCTTTCTTACCCTCAGCCTTTGCTAGTGCTGGTAAAATCTTGGGTAAAGATACAGATGAAGGTTGGGGCGATCGCATTAAAGAAAAAATCCGCGAAACTCAAAGTTTAACTCAGGGTGCTTACACTGGTGCAGTTCGCAACACCCAAACCTATCTAGTAATGACCCACGATGATGCAGCCGGACAAATGTACTTAGAAGATAACCGTCTTCGCATTCGTTGGGAAAACGTGGGTAAACAACCAATCTTTCAGCGCGTCAACGATCGCTTAGAAGAAGCCACACGTCCATTGGGTGGTACGCAAATACCCAACCCCATTTGGAGTAATTTATTTGGCCATGATTTAGTTACCGTCCATCCTCTAGGTGGCTGCATCATAGCAGAAGACGCTGAACACGGGGTTGTCAACCACAAAGGGCAAGTTTTTTCTAGCAACCAAGGTAAAGCAGTTTACGAAAATTTGTATGTTGCTGACGGTTCAGTAATTCCTCGTGTATTGGGTGTAAATCCATTACTAACAATTTCTGCTATAGCTGAACGCTGCTGCGCCCTCATCGCCAAAGACCGGGGTTGGACAATTAACTACGATTTACCTTCACTACCGCCAAAAACCCCTGTTGAACCTGTCAAAGTGGGAATTCAATTCACCGAAACTATGCGCGGCTACTTTTCCACTCAAGTTAAAGACAACTACCAACGTGGACTAGAACAAGGTAAAAAAGACAACTCTCCTTTGCAATTTACTTTGACAATAATTGCCGATGACTTAGAACAGCTGCTTAACGAACCTGACCATGCAGCCAAAATAGTTGGTACCGTCACAGCACCGAGTCTTGCCAAAGAACCCCTAACCGTCACCAATGGCGAATTTAATCTGTTTGTGGTGGAACAAGGCCAAGCCAAAAGCAGACAAATGCGGTACAAAATGCACATGACCACCAAAGCAGGCGAAAAATACTACTTTGAGGGCTTTAAAGAAATTCACGATGAAAAAGGCTTTGACTTGTGGCCCGACACCACCACTCTTTACATCACCGTTTATAGTGGCGAAAGTAAAGACGGTGCTGTTGTAGGTAAAGGCATTCTCAAAATTCAGCCCACAGATTTCATCAAACAAATGACAACCCTGAAAGTCACAAATGCCGCCAGCCCCGCAGAACGCCTAGAAGCAATCGATCGCTTCAGTCGCTTCTTTGTCGGTAGCTTATCTGATGTCTACTTTTAGGGACTGGGGACTGGGGACTGGGGACTGGGGACTGGGGACTGGGGACTGGGGACTGGGGATTAGGGACTGGGGACTGGGGACTGGGGATTAGGGACTGGGGACACTTCGGCAAGCTCAGTGCATCGCTGGGGACTGGGGACTGGTAAAAATTTTAGTTGTCAGTAGTCAGTTTTCATTTGCTACTGACCACTGACCACTGACCACTGACCACTGACTACTGACCACTGACCACTGACCACTGACCACTGACCATTAACTAAATATGCAAATCGACTTTCATCATGGAGTCACTTACGTAGCAGCGCGGTTGGCTGGATTTGAACATCAACCTGCTAGTACCATCGCCTACAGCGCCCAATATGTAGACGATGCGATCAATGACGGATTAATCCGGTTTGATAACGGCGCATTGTTTAGCCGCATTAGTTCCGCCCATAAAATGCTGGATTACCGCAACTTTCAGGAACTAGCAAATCACCGCGTTTGGATTCCGTTTCATTTTCTGCCTGGGAACGACGGACTCAAAGCAGGTGAAGACCCTGATGGCAAATTTATCAACAAGTTGATTTGTCGTCCCAACAGCGATGTCGCCCAGCAAATGGTACGGGAATGTATTCAGCAGCGTCACACCGCCTACGCGTTACATCGCCTTGGAATCACAATGCATGTGTACGTTGATACTTGGGCGCATCAAGGCTTTGCTGGAGTCAACCATCGAGTCAACGAAGCCAAAAAACTGCTGGATAAAAACGGCAATCCAGACTATAACCTCATAGACAAACTTCAGAATTACTTCGTCAGCGAAGCTTTACCGCTAGGACATGGTGCTGTTCTCAGTCATCCTGACAAGCCGTTTTTGTCCTGGGGTTATATCAACGGACGGGATGAGGAAATTCTCAGAAACAATCCCAAAGACTTTTTAGAAGCTGCTGACCAGATGTGCAAAGCCATGCAGCGATATCTAGCAGGAAATCCCGATGCAATAGTACCGGGACTACCAGAGCCAGATAAAACCTTAATAGACACGATGTTGAGGAATATTACTGATAATAGCGGTACTGTACGTCACCAACAATGGTTAGATGCGATCGCTCAGGGTAAATTCAGCTTCGGTCAAGCCAACGTCACCTATATCCCCAAAGGCAAAGATTCATGGAAACACTTAGCCCTAGACACCGAAGACATAATTGAACGAGAAAACGAAATATTTCCTTATCACCCCAGCTTTTTAACAAGTGACTGGAAACTATTTCACGACGCTTTACAGTCTCATCACTTCTACATCGTCCATGATTTGTTACCCAAGTATGGGATTTGCGTTGGTTGAAGGAAGCAGGGGAGCAGGGGAGCAGGGGAGATGGGGGGATGGGGAGAATGTTAACAACAGCTGACAACTGACAAATGACAAATCTCAAATTTACAAATCTCAAATTTGCACATTCGGAATTTGAGAGTTAGAAACGGTAAGTAAAAGAAAACATAGCAGCGATTCTTTAATAATCGAGGTGCTCAATGAATATTTTTGTAACAGGTGGCTCAGGTTTTCTTGGCAAAAGACTAATAAAACGTTTGCTCGCTGACAACAATACTGTGACAGCTTTAGCCAGATCTGATTCATCAGCGAAGATTCTTGAGCAGTTAGGAGCAAAAGTTATCAAAGGCTCTCTAGAGGATATTACCCAATGGGAAACAGACCTCCAAGGACATGACATTGTAATTCATTGTGCTGCACCAGTAGAATTTTGGGGGCCTTGGGAGAAGTTTTATCAAGAAATTACCCTGGCTACAAAAAACTTATTGGTAAGTTCTAGCAAAATGCATGTTAAAAGGTTTATCTATATTAGTTCGGAGTCTGTACTTCAAGATGTAGCTCCTTTAGTTGATATAGACGAACAATTTCCCTATCCAGCAGAACCCAATTCATACTATGGAAAAGCTAAGAAATTAGCCGAGCAGGAAATCTTAAATTTTTCTACAGAAACAAAATGTATTATCCTGCGTCCGACTTATATTTGGGGACAAGGTGATAAAACACCTCTAACATTAGAAACAAAAATCAAATCTGGTCAATTTATGTGGATAGATAATGGCCAGTGTATTATCGAAACAGTTCACGTAGATAACTTGGTTGAGGCTATATCATTAGCCTGTATAAAAGGTAATGATAAACAAATATATATTGTCACCGATGATGACCCGATAACTGTCAAAGATTATTTTAATCAAGTTTTTCAAATCAGAGGAATCAAAGCACCCAATAAAAATTTACCTAGCTTCATCGCCAATCCATTAGCAACAATTGTTGAGTCATTATGGAAACTCCTAAACATTAAAAGTCCACCTCCCCTTTCCAGATTTGACTTGTCTTTTGTTGCCATGCCCAGAAAATACAATATTTCTAAAATCAAACGAGAACTAGGGTATAAACCCATTATTAGCAGAAAAATTGGCTTCAAACAAATAACTTAGTCAAAAGTCAAAAGTCAAAAGTCAAAAGTCAGAGTTTTAACCATTGACCATTGACCAATAAAAAACGAGGTAAATTATGGAACGGGAAATAGCACTTTACACCTTAGAAGGTGTGCAGGATGCTGAGATTACAACACATCATTTTTCCACAGAAGATAAGCTGGGATTAAGTATGCTGCGCTTCCAGCGTGCAGCCTGCGACGACGTGGTTTTGATTATTCACGGTCTGACTACCTCGACCGATATGTTTATCATGCCCGAACATTACAACCTAGTACAGTACCTATTAGACCAAGGCTTTGGTGATGTTTGGACTTTAGACTATCGCATGAGTAACAGGCATTCTTATAACCTACAAATGCCTCGCTACAACATGGATGATATCGCCTTATTCGATCATCCAGCAGCGATCGCTAAAATGCGAGAACACATCGGTTCGCGTCGTATCCATATTATCTGCCATTGTTTGGGTTCTGCATCATTCACAATGAGCTTGTTTGCTAAAGCTGTCACAGGTATTACCAGTGTCATCGCCAATAGTGTGGCATTAACCCCGCGTGTACCTCAATGGTCAGAATTTAAATTAACAGTCTCTCCTTTCGCCGTTGAATATATCTTAGGAATTCCTTATTTAAACCCGCGATGGAGTGAAGATCCAGGGATCACCAAAGGCAAAATCTTCTCGAAAATTAACTCAGCATTTCATCATGAATGTGATGTACCTGCTTGTCATATGCTCAGCCTGATGTGGGGAACTGGTTGGCCTGCTTTATACAGCCATGAAAATCTCTTAGACGTTACCCATCGTCGAGGTGCTGATTTATATGGAGGCAACGGTTTACATTATTATCGGCATGTTCTCAAAATGGTGAAAGCTGGTAATCGAGCAGTCAAATTTGAACCCAATAATCCTAAATATGACCGCCTACCAAATGATTACTTTGAGTATGCACGAGAAATAGAAACACCCATTTTGTTTATGACAGGTGATAACAATCGAGTATTTACCGATTCTAATATTCTCTGTCACCAAAGACTTGAAAAAATCGTACCAGGTAGACATGAACTACATATTTTTCCTGGTTATGGTCATCAAGATGTTTTTATGGGTAAAAACGTTCACGTCGATATTTTCCCCAGACTTGTGGAATTTTTGAACAAACATAGAAATCCAACTGCAACTGAAAATTCTGTAGCAACACCAGTTAACAAATAACTCATTAAAATTGCTGGCTGATGACCGTTAACTGTCATCAGTCATCAGTCAACAGTCAACAGTCAATAGTCAATAGTCAATAGTCATCAGTCAACATTATTCAGGAGATCTGATCGTGAGCGATCGCTTTCCACCGTTACCAAAATCATTTATGTTTGGTGTTGCTACAGCTGACCACCAATGTGAAGCCTACGATGCCCGCTATGAGGACATTCGGGACGTGTGGGAACGTCGCCGCGCCCTCACTATTAGGGGTGAAGCAACCGACTTTTGGAATCGCTACGCTGAAGATATTGCCTTAGCACAATCTCTCGGTTGCAAGATATTTCGCTTTTCCATTGCTTGGTCGCGGGTAGAACCCCAACCTGGTCAGTTCAGTGATGAAGCTTTTGAACATTATCGCCAAGTGATCGAAACCATCCGATCGCACAACATGGAACCACTGGTGACTCTGCACCACTTTACCCATCCGGTACATGTAGAAGCACGCGGTGGTTTAACTGACCCAGATTTCCCTGCTATTTTCGCCAGCTACGCCACAGAAGTTGCTAAGCGTCTCGGTCATTTGTCACGCTACTGGATTACTTTTAACGAACCCAGTCAATTAATTTACGGCTACGTCAAACCTTGGTGGGAAAGAGCTTACTTTATGCCTCCCGGTTTGGATCGAGGCGCGAGCATCAAAGACCAAATGACCGCAGTGCAAAAGCTAATGCGGAACTTGTTCATAGCCCACACTAGAGCCAGAACCATCCTCAAACAAGTTAACCCAGATGCCCAAGTGGGAGCAAACCCCATGCTGTTGGGTTTACCTTTATGGCTGCAAAGACTGGTAGACCGTAATGTGACTAATTTGCGTCGTCCTGAAGACTTTATTGCCCAAGGAAAGCGTTTCAGTGAGCGGGCTTTGCTGGAAAAAGGACAGGTAGATGTAGTAATTGCTACCTTGACTGTGACTCAGGAACGACAACAGGAAGTGGCTTTTTCTGAGGTTTACTTTCAAGCTGGTCAAATTCTGTTAGTTAAAGCAGATAGTCCCATTCAAAAACTCGCAGATTTTAATGGTAAACCTGTGGCAGTGGTGAAAAGTTCTACGGCTGAATCTACCGTAGATCGAATACTTCCCGCCGCCAATGTCCAAGTAGTAGACGACTTTAGTGATGCCCTCAGAGCCTTAGACTACGAACAGATTAGCGGCATCTTGATTGATGATGTGATTGTCTTGGGAGTTTTGCAGCAGTATCCAGGTAAATACCGTCTGGTAGGTAACAACGGTGACCAGTTCACAGAAGAAAATTATGCGGCTGCGGTGGTGAAAGGCGATCGCGCCTTGCTCAATGCTGTAGATGGAGCGGTACGATATTTTAAAGAATCCGGTGATTGGCAAGACAGTTTCACTCGTCACTTTCCTAATCTACCAGTTCCTACTGTACCTCCCATCGGCAGGCGATCGACTTTGGCTGACATCAGTAGTGGTTCTGCTAATTCTCCCACGGCAACTTTTGCGAAGTCTCTACCCCTTGCCAAGTCAGGAACACCGTTACGTCGCATTCAAGACCGGGGTTATTTAATAGTTGCTGTTAAAGATAACGTACCTGGGTTTGGTTATCGTGACCCCAACACAGGGGAATTCAGCGGCTTAGAAATCGATTTGGCTCGTACCGTAGCCAAACAAATTTTCGGCGATCCTAACAAAGTTAAATTTTATGCAGTTTCCACTCAAGAACGCCTGCCTGTGCTGCATTCGTTTGTGCGAATCTTTGACCCAATTTTGAAATTATTCAGCGTCCTTTCCACAGCACTGACAAGTAACTGGTGGCATCTTGGCATGGCTGGAAAACTGCCAACATTTCTCTGTCCCAAAGAATGCGTCGGTCAGCAGGATTTTGTGGGGTTTGATTATTACTGGGGTATCAGCAATTTACGACTCAACCGTATTCAGCAGTTGCTGGATGCAGCCTTTGGGCGTTTCGGGAATGCGCCGGTCTGGTCTGGGGTGCTGTACGACATGCTCAAGTTTCACGCTAACCTGTTCCCAGGTAAGGAAATTATGATTATTGAGAATGGTTGTGTGGAAGTAGCTGATAAAGTCGTCACCCGCCAAGACTATATTCGCCAGCACGTCCAGCAGGTACAGCGTGCGCGTCAAGATGGTGTAAATGTGGTGGGTTATGTCTCTTGGTGCATCACCTCCAACCGCGAATGGGGTCTGAAGTTTGGCCCTGATAGCGATTTTGGGCTGTATCATATTGACCTAGATACTGACCCAGATTTAAAGCGCCAGCCAACAAGAGCAGCGGCTGCATATCAAGAGATGATCAACAAAGGCGGAGTGTAAATTTATCAGCCATAATTCCCACAATCATTGCACCCCACCCCCTACCCCTCCCCGTGAACGGAGGAGGGGAGACAAAGCGTAGGTTTGGCGGGGTGGGGTTCTTCGATTTTTATAACTAATCAAGCGGACATGATATCAGCCATCCGTCATCAGTCATCAGTCCTTTCTACCTGAAGCTGAATTTGACAGTTTAAGCGTTTCGGTAACGAAATCTTGTAAACATCGCCTTGATTCATTTCATCTGGTTTCTGCATTTGACTCAAGGCGGTGACTACTTCATCTGAGTTTGCCGTGAGGATGACAACCGAGCGATCGCAAGCTATGGGAAAATCATGCCATGTACCAAGATGTAGCAAAAGTCCGTAACCAGGCGGAAATCGCAGCGCTTTGACTTGATTTAAATCTGGTAAGTTTTCCCCGTTTTCGTTGTTAGGTGGTGCCATCACCATAATGAATGGTGCTTGTCCCAAAGCAATAAACATTTGGGTCATGTGCATGTGTCGTTCTAGCCAGATAATCGGCGGATATCCTGGTAAAATTTTGGCTGTTCTAAAGGTGGCGGTGCCACGATAAGTAAAGTCAATATTTTCGCCTTCTATGACTCGTTCTTGATAAAAGGGAATTCCTAATCCTGGTTTGCTAACATCGTCGCCTAAGAGATGTCCGTAGGGTTTAATATTTTCTGTGTTGGCATCAATTACAGGGATTTTTAAAACTTGAGTTTGTAAATCTTGCATAGATACTCCTGATTAAATTTAATTCTCAAAGTTCCGCGTTGTCCATTCATAAATACCTTCACCTGTGGTTAACCAGGTATCAGGGTGATTTTTAATATGTAATAAACATTGTTTTAAATATTTTAACCGTAAAGGCTGACCGACAATAAAAGGATGTAAACCAATTGCCATGAATCGGCTTTGTGATTCTCCTTCTTGCCAGAGTTGGTCAAATTGATCTGTGATTGCTTGAGCAAATTCTACACCAGAAAAGCGGTTACTTAAACATAAGCTAATATCATTTGCTTCTATTGTGTAAGGAATTGCCAATAAGCGACCATTGGGTAATGGATACCAGTAAGGTTGGTCATCGTTTACCCAGTCGGCTGTGTAAAGAATTCCGGCTGCATGTAATAATTCAAATGTTGATTCTGTAATAGAAAATCCAGGTGTTAGCCAACCTTTAGGCTTTTTACCTGTGGCTTGTTGCAATAAATCTAAAGTTTGATTAATTATTTTATTTTCTGTTTCTTCATCCATGCCACTATGCCCAGTGGTATTATTAATACCATGCGCCATAATTTCCCATCCATATTGCTGTATAGCTTGGATGATTTCGGGATAAAATGTACAAATTTCACCGTTGACTGCGGCTGTCACCGGAATTTCTAACTCAGCAAATAATTCAAATAATCGCCAAATGCCAACGCGATTACCGTAGTCTCGCCAACCGTAGTTAGCAATTTCTGGGTAACTATTTAAATGAGGTTGAATCGCCGTTCCTAGTTTGCCAAAGGTAAAGTGTTCTACATTCATCACCACCCACACAGCAACTCTGGCATTATTTGGTAATTTGAAAACTGGACGTTCTGTAATCGGTTGAAAAGATGGAGGCAACATAATTAGAAATTAGAAATTAAAAATTTCTTCTTTTAGCAAGCAAGTAAAGCCAGATTATATCGACTATTGAATACTCATAACAACTAACAACTGACAACTAACAACTGACAACTGACTCAGCACTATCAATGAGTTGAACGAAATGGTTGCCCTAATGAAGCGGGTACTCCTAATTGAATGCGTGTGTTATCGTGAGAGATTAACGTTAATACCAGGATGGTAGCCAAGTAAGGTAAGGAAGATAATAAATAGGGCGAAATATCTACGCCAAGTGCTTGGAGAATCAACTGTATGGCACTAACACCACCAAATAAATAGGCGCCAAGCAGGATTCTTTGTGGTTTCCAGGTAGCAAACACAACAAGTGCGATCGCAATCCATCCTCTGCCAGCTGTCATATTTTCCGTCCATAGGGGTGTATATGCAAGGGAGAGATAACCCCCAGCTAACCCAGCCATCGCCCCGCCAAAAATTACTGCTAAATAGCGAACTCTGTAAACTGGCAAACCTAAAGCATCAGCAGCTGCTGGTGATTCACCAATACTTTGCAGTACCAAACCCGCCCTTGTTTGGCGTAAAAACCACCACGCCAACATCACCAAGACGACTGAAGCGTATACTAAAATATCTTGGTTAAATAAAGCTTCCCCCAAAATCGGAATTGATTTTAAAACGGGGATACTCACTGGTTGCAGTCCGGTAATTGTTTTGCCAACATAGCCTGCACCAACAAAAGCACTGAGTCCAGAACCAAAAATGCTGAGGGCTAAACCAGTGGCTACTTGATTAGCACTGATAGTAATTACTAGTAGTGCATAGATCAATGCGATCGCGATTCCCGATACCAATCCTATCAATAATCCTAAGTAAATATTACCTAATATTGAAGCAGCGATAAAACCAGCGATCGCGCCAACTAACATCATTCCCTCAACACCCAGATTTAATACCCCCGATTTTTCTGTGACTAATTCGCCTAGTGCCGCCAAAATTAGAGGTGTAGCTGCCTGTAAAGTATCACTGATGATTGAGCTGATAATTTGGATGTTCATGATTTGTGACTACAGGCGATACAGCTGTTACCAAACTTTCTTGTTGGGCTTGCATTTGCAGCAGTTCGGGTATTGTCACAAATTTATACCCCTGTGCTTTCAGACCGTCGATAATTTGTGGTAAAGCCTTAACTGTTCGGGAACGGTTGCCACCACCATCATGCAAGAGTACAATAGCACCAGGCTTTGCTGCTTCTAGCACATTTTTGACCATCCCTGGCACTTGTGGCGAATGACGTTCAGCATCTCCTGACATTTCTGACCACATGATCACAGCGTACTTCTGACTTTTGGCGTAGTCGGCTAACCCATTATGCAGAAACCCACCAGGAGGACGAAACAAAGTCGTTTTGACTCCTGTAGTTTTGTAGATGATATCTGCTGTACGATTAATTTCACTCGCCGCAGTAGTTGCGTCCATGCGACGATACCAATGATGCCATGTATGGTTGCCAATTACATCACCATCAGCTGCCACTTGCTTAGCAATCTGGGGATAATATTGCACCATTTGCCCGATCATGAAAAATGTCGCCTTGATGTGATTTTTCTTTAAAATCTCCAATACCTGTACCGTGTTTTTGGGGCCTGGCCCATCATCAAAGGTTAAGGCGATAACTTTATCGTTAGGATTCAGTTTCGCTTGATCAATAGTTGTTCCTTGAAAGCTTTTTGGTATTTCTACTGTCTGATTTGTGCCTTGGGGAAAACTCGGTGAGGTTGTACTCATCGTTGCTTTCAAACCCGTTTTATAACTTTCATTTGCTGACTTTTTTATAAAGTGTTCAATAAATCCATCTTTAGCTAAAAGCATACTCAAACCTAGACCACCAGCACTAGCTAATGTAATTATTCCTGCTGGTAAAAACCGAGATAATTTATTTGTTACCACATTAAATTTCCTTAAAAAAGTCAGTTGTCAGTTGTCAGTTGTCAGTTGTCAGTTGTCAGTTGTCAGTCGTTATTCTCCCCATCCCCAATCGCCCCATCCCCCCATCACCTCATCCCCTATCACTTTACTCGTACTCGGTTGTAAATTAATATATCTGCTGCTAAAAGAAAAAAGAATAAAACACCTTGAAACATTCCAATTAACGCTAAGGGAAGACTGAGTTTAATTTGCACTAATTCACCGCCTACGTACAAAAGTGCCATGAGCAGACTGGATAAAATAATACCCACTGGGTTTAAACGCCCGATAAAAGCAGCAATGATGGCAGTATAACCATAACCTGGAGAAATGTTAGGGCGTAGTTGACCGATGGGGCCGAGAACTTCGCACACTCCAGCTAAACCTGCTAATCCACCACTGATGAGTAGAGTTAGCCAAATGATGCGATCGCTCTTAATCCCAGCATATACCGCTGCCTCGGAACTGGAACCAACTACCCGCACACTAAAGCCAAAAAACGTTTGCCGCAGCACTCCCCAAATTAACACAGCTGCCACAACTGCGAAAATTACACCTGCATGTAATCGTGTACCAGCAATTAATGGTGTTAAACTAGCGAATTGCGAAAAAGGTGCAGATTCAGGAAAGTTAAATCCTTGGGGGTCTTTTAATGGGCCATGTACTAAGTAGTTTAATAGCGAATTCGCCACATAGTTTAACATCAAACTAGTGAGAATTTCATTAGTATGAAATCGCACTTTTAAGAAAGCAGGAATACTGCCCCAAATAACACCTCCTAAGACACCAGCTATCAAACTCAGTAACAAAATTCCATAGTTATTTACATTGGGAAATATTAAAGCCACAGCGCCGCCAAAAATCGCCCCTACAGTCAACTGTCCTTCTGCGCCAATATTCCAGACCTGGGCTTGAAAACACAAAGCTAAACCAACAGCAATTAATAAAATAGGTGCTGCTTTCACAGCTAATTCTGTCAGCCCATAAAAGTTACTTAGAGGAGAAATTAATAAAGTTTGTAAAGCGGTGATAGGTGGCTTACCCAATGAACCAAATAGGACAAGTCCAAAAATTAACGTTCCTAATAGTGCTAGTAGGGGTGATAGCACTTGCCATGTTTTTGATGGCACACTGCGAGGTTCGAGTTTAAGTAACATTGGCTTGGGGCTATGGGGTGATGGGGGGGATGAGGGGGATGAGGGGGATGAGGGGGATGAGGGGGATGGGGGGGATGAGGGGGATGAGGGGGATGAGGGAGATGAGGGAGATGAGGGAGATGGGGGGGATGAGGGGGATGGGGGGGATGGGGGGGATGAGGGGGATGAGGGAGATGAGGGAGATGAGGGAGATGAGGGAGATGAGGGAGATGAGGGAGATGAGGGAGAATTGCTGTTGTAACTCCCCCTGCTCCTCCTGCTCCCCTGCTCCCCCTGCACCCCTGCACCCCTGCTCCCCTGCACCCCTGCACCTAACTCCAGTCATCTCAAACCCGCCATCCAACGCCCAATTTCATCGCGGCTAGTCTGCGTAACTGATTTGAAGCCAGAAAGTTGTCCTTTATAGATTGCACCAATGCGATCGCACAATGCAAACAATTCATCCAAATCTTCGGAAATCACTAGCACCGCTGCACCATGATCCCGCATCTCAATTAATGCTTGATGAATACTAGCAGTAGCGTTAACATCCACACCCCAAGTAGGATGTGCTGCAATCAACACTGCCGGATTTTGGCATATTTCCCGCCCCATAATAAACTTTTGTAAGTTACCGCCTGATAAACTCGCCGCAGGCATATCTATCACTGCTGGATGCACATTGAAAGCATCACAAATTCTTTGAGTCCAAGCTTTTAACTTCCCAAAGCGAATTCTACCCCGACTTACCAGTCCTTGACTGTGGGCTGTTAGCAAAGCATTTTCTAGTAAACTTAAGTTTGAGACTACACCTTTTTGTTGCCGTTCTTCTGGAACATATGCCAATCCCAAGCGGCGACGTTTCGCAACATCACAATCACCAATGGGCATCTCACCTAGTAAAATCATTTCTGCCTGGGGACACAAAACTTCACCACTCAAAGCAGCTAAAAGTTCTGTTTGTCCGTTTCCAGCAACTCCAGCAATGCCCACAATTTCACCTATGTGAACTTGCAAATCAATGTGTTGCAACATCATCCCATAGGGATTTTGGCTTAAGAGACACAAATCGTTAACTTGCAAGCAAACTGGCCCTGATGGTTTTTCTTGTCGTTGTTTACCAGAGATTAAATGATAAAACTCTTCTCCACTGCCTTGTTGGGAACCAATCATCAACCTTGCCAAACTTGCTGGTGTTTCCTCTTGGGGGTTACACTGGGCGATAACCTGGCCTTGACGCAGTATTGTGGCATTACTACATAGAAATTGCACTTCTGGCAACTTGTGACTGCTAAATAAAATACTGCAACCATCAGAGGCAATTTGCTGTAAAGTGGCAAAGAGTTTTTCTGTTTCTTGGGGAGTCAAAACTGCTGTTGGTTCATCTAAAATTAGCAACTTTGTTTTGTGGTAGAGACAGCGGAGAATTTCCAGACGCTGTTTTTCTCCAACAGAGAGTGTATGGACGGGGCGATCGCAGTCTATATTTAAACCATATGCTTCAGATAAAGTGCGAATTTTTTGACTAAGACGTGATAAATTCCATTTTTCCTTGGGGGAAAGTGTCAAGGCAATATTTTCTGTTGCTGTCAAACTATCAAATAAACTAAAGTGCTGGAACACCATCCCAATGCCCAGATTTCTTGCTTGGGCTGGACTATGAAGATTAATCTGTTGCCCTTGCCAAAAAATTTCTCCAGCATCAGGACGTATTAATCCATATATGATTTTCATTAAAGTACTCTTACCTGCCCCATTTTCTCCCAATAAGGCATGAATTTCACCTGGTTGAATCGTCAAATTCACCTGCTGATTCGCCAAACAACCAGGATACGACTTGGTAATATTCCTAACCTGCAACTGAGAAACTAATTCATTCATTACAGTCAAAAGTCAACAGTCATCAGTCAACAGTTCCTTTTTCATTGCGACTACCTTCTACTTAAAAACCAAGCGCGGGAGTCAAGAGTCAATTGTCATTAGTCCAAAACCTATGGCTGGGGTGGAAATCCCCACCTAATTTTTATTCTAAAATTAAATGCTTGACTATTGACTATTGACTATTGACTATTGTTAATTAAGATTTCTCTTTAGGTATTGACCCTTCAACCCCTTCAACATACCAATCCATCGCCAGTTGATCCTTATCATCTAATACTTTGCCCTTTGGTACTCGCACCACACCTTTTTGGTCTTTCACCGGGCCATCAAAAGGATGGGCAATACCTTTAATCAATTCCTCGCGCTTGGCGTTTACCAATTGCTGGACATCAGCCGGAATCGCCTGATTCATTGGGGAAAGATCCACCATTCCTTGACCAATACCATCCCAAACTTCTTGTGATTTCCATGTACCATTAATCACAGCTAAGGCTTGGTCTGTATAAAATTTACCCCACTTATTAATTGCTGATGTGAGGTGCGCTTTGACACCAAACTTACTCATATCAGTGTTGTAGCCAAAAGCATAAATTCCTTTTTCTTCAGCCAGTTGCACAACAGCGGCAGAATCAGTATGCTGAGTCAGCACATCCGCACCCAAATTTACTAAAGCTTGTGCTGCTTCCCTTTCTTTAGCTGGATCGTACCAACTTTGTACCCAAAGTACCCTCACTTTTGCTTGTGGATTTGTTGCCTGTAACCCTTGGGTGAATGCGCCTATACCTCGAATTACTTCGGGAATTGGATATGCGCCAACAAAACCAATGACATTAGATTTTGTCATTTTGCCAGCAATCATACCAGTTAAATATCGCGTTTCCTCAAAGCGTCCTAGATAAGTGCCAACATTGGCAGCACGCTTATATCCTGTACAGTGTTCAAAGAAAATATTAGGAAAATCTTTGGCAACTTTAATAGTCGGGTTCATGTAGCCAAAGGAAGTTGTGAAAATTAACTTATTGCCATCTAAGGCTAGTTGGCGAATTACCCTTTCAGCATCAGCACCTTCGTTGACACTTTCCACAAAGGTAGTTTTCACCTTATCCTGAAGATTGGCCTCCATTTCTCTGCGACCTAAATCATGAGAATAAGTCCATCCAAAATCCCCTACAGGCCCGACATAAACAAATCCTACCTTTAGAGGTTCATTAATTACCACAGGTGACGCTGAGGGTGATACTTCCTTTGGTGAATTAGAATTTCCACCCCTAATACAGCTAGCTAAGGCCAAACCCGACCCCGCTAAAGTAGCATACCTTAGAAACTTACGGCGCTCCATATTAATTGATTTTGTGTACTGGTACATTTACGCGACATTTACCCGGATTTCTCCGGAGAAAGTAACGATAGCGCTATTGTCTTCAAAGGTTATTGAAGAATACCAAGTGCCTTTACTAAAATTGCAATCGTTAAATTTGATAGCTTGAGAATAATCTCTAATACTACGAAATTTAGCATTTTTACTAGTTTTAAACGCACTATGGGCATCAAAGATAGCGTTTTGCCACCTGACGTAATTCCTGATAGCTACGTAGTTCAAAATTTCAGTTGCTTTAGTAGAATAATGGAATATATTATACAAATATTTTGTTAAATATCGAAGCAAAGTCTTTTTTAATACAAATTTTTGATTTGTTATTTAACAACCATTTTTAGAAATAATACTTAGTTATTAGTAAATTTTGATACTTTTAAGTGATACTAATTACTATTGAAGACACACATCAACAGTCATCAATCATCAGTTATCAGTCAACGACTCTTACAAATTACTATACAATTTCGGTATGTTTAAGCTGAATACAGATAACTCAAGTAATATGAAATAGTCAAGGCAAATATAGCTAAAATAACAGGAATTACATTACTCAACTCTAGTTTGCGTTTTTGAAATATTTCTAACAAAGACATTGGAATAGTTAAAGGCCAAAAAATAGTTGTGATCAAAAACATCACAAAAGATAAAAATTTTTCTTCTGGAGAAGAACTAGGATGTCGCAGAGAAAATCTGAGCCAGTTGCTAAAAAAATAGCAGGACATCACCAGATAACTAATAACTAAAGTTAATTGTATTTGATTCATTGTCAACACTCCTTAAGCTATTTGACGATTCATCAACAATAACCTGTATCAAATTATTATGCAATTTGCTTGATAAGATTTACATACTTAGTGCGTTATCAACGGAATCATGAAAACTTTTTCCTCCCCGTTGTAGCGAATTACGTATTTCTACTTGATTGTAAAGATATCCCTATTTAATTAAATTTGAGGCTACCCTGATATTTTCTCAATCAGTTAAATATTATGCGAAGCCAGCAAACAGATAAAACAGTAGTTGCACTTAATTTCAAACAAAAATTAACAAGCTGAGAATTATACCGTTAAATATAACTAGCCTGCCATTTTTTGCTATGGAGATGATTTTTCATGTCTAATTAAAGACATGTTTTATTGCTAAATTCTCAGCAACCATTGGAACATGAGAGAATTTACCAGTTTTACCAGAAAAATATCAAGATAAATGCAACTGTTTTAATTACAGTGCTTAGTCTTGGGAGTGATTTTGAGGAAACAGGTAAGCGATCGCAGCCCAACCTGATGCAGTGAGTAAGCTAACTAAAAATGTAGTCGTAACAAAAGTAAGCATATGAAGGCTAGGTATTGGGTATTGGGTATTGGGTATTGGGTACTGGGTATTGGGTATAAGGAAAACTCTTTTCCAGTCACTAGTACAGCACGGCGGAAATAAACCAAGCATTATTGTGAGAAACTAAGAAAGTAGAGTCAAAGCAGTTTAGGCTGAAAACAAGGGAACCTGGTGTGGCACGATTAGCTGCAAAAGTATTAAATTTGAACGAGAGCGATCGCTCACAACTCCAACAGTTGATCAACCGACACAATACGGCGCAACAAATAGTACTACGTGCAAAAATAATTCTCCTAGCGTCAGAGGGGAAAAATCATGGCGAAATTGCTCGATTATTAGATATAAGTCTTGATATGGCTCGTTTATGGCGAAACCGATGGTTGGAAAATAGCGATAAAGAGTTGTCTATTTTGCAGAGATTACAAGACTCAGAGCGTATTGGCGCACCAGTAAAATTTAGTATGGAGCAAGTAATCGAACTATTCGCCCTTGCATGTTCACCACCCGAAGACTATGGACGATCAATAAGTCATTGGACATCAAGAGAACTAGCGGACGAAATCATGAAACAAGGTATCATTGAAAGCATATCTGTCCGCCATGTTGGAAGATTATTAGAAGAAGCAGAACTTAAACCCCACCAGAGCCGCTACTGGTTAACCCCCCCCTCTTGATGAAGAATTTGACGCAAAAGTTGAAGATATTACTGGTTTATACATCAGTGCGATTGAACGTTATCAAAACGGAGAGCGTACAATATCGATTGATGAAATGACTGGGATTCAGGCTACAGAGCGTTTAGAAAAAGATTTACCAATGCGACCGGGTAAGGTTGAAAGACGGGAGTTTGAGTATATTCGTCACGGTACACAAAGCTTAATTGCTAGTTTCGATATTGCCACTGGTCAAATTGTTGAACCAAATTGTGGAAACACAAGAACCGAAGAAGATTTTGTCCAACATATTCGTCGAATTATTGAAAGCGACCCTCAGGCAATCAAATGGCATTTGATTATGGACTGTCTTAATACTCACCAGTCGGAATCATTAGTTCGCTTTGTTGCACAAAAAGAAGATTTAAACATTGACCTTGGAATTAAGGGCAAAAGTGGCATTCTGAAATCGATGAAATCCCGTGCAGCTTTTTTGAGTGACCAAACACACCGAATTGTTTTCCATTACACACCCAAACATTCTTCTTGGCTCAACCAAATTGAAATTTGGTTCAGTATTTTGGTTCGCAAGTTACTCAAGCGTGCTAGCTTCAAAAGTCAGGATGACCTCAAAACCCGAATTCTCGAATTTATCGATTACTTTAATCAAACAATGGCTAAACCTTTTAAGTGGACATATAAGGGTAAAGTGTTGGCTATCTAATGCTTGGCTTATTTACGCCGAAGTGTACTAGTCCCCAGTCACCAGTCCCCAGTCCCCAATGTCTTCCAACCTAGCAATTCGATATGACACGGATGCAACCGACTTGTGACAATTGTTTGTATCTATTTAAACTAAAGGTAGGAAAAAACGAAATTTGGTGCCAATTCCCAGTTCGCTTTCTACCTGAATTTGACCGCCTTGTAATTCAACTAAACGGCGGGATATTGTTAAACCAATACCCGTTCCTCCAGAATGGCGATCGCGTGATTGATCAGCTCGCCAAAAACGCTCAAACACATGTACTAAATCTTTTGAAGCAATTCCAATACCTGTATCTGCAACTTCCAGCCAGAGTTTAGATGCTTCAGTCCAAGCACGAATAGTAATTGAACCAATGCTTGTGTATCGCACTGCATTCCCCAGCAAGTTAATTAGTACCTGTTCTGTACGGTCAATATCTGCCAGTACCAGCGGCAGTTGTGATGGTAATTCCAAACGTAAAACCGGGCCATCTTCCAAAAGCTGGTCGGAAAATTTCTCTACTAATGACTCTAATAAAGGATACAAATTCACAGGCTGTATATTAATCGGCAAATAACCCGCTTCTGCCTTGGAAAGTTCTTGTAAATCGTTGACTAAACGCTCTAAACGCTTAGTTTCTTTTGTTAACCGCTGATAAATTTCAGCAGACGGTTCAATTTCTCCCTCAGCCAGTTCCTCTAAGTAACCGCGCACAACTGTTAGGGGTGTCCGCAGTTCATGAGTCATGTCTCCAATCAGTTCGCGTCGCCGCGCTTCCACTCCTTCTAAACTGGCTGCCATGCGATTAAAACTTGCACCCAAGCGATTGAGTTCTGGAATATCAGACAGCGGTAAACGCGCTGACAACTGACCAGCGGCAAACTTTTGTGTAATTTGTTCCATCTCTGTCAACCGCTGCATAATCCGTTTGGATACCCAATAACTCAAACCTCCCGCAGCGGTGGTACCGACTATCACAGACCAAAGCGTACTGCGTCGCCAAGCAGTTTCAAAACCTTGAACCAGTTCGGTACGGACACCAATTAATTTCCACCCTCTACTTTCCAAACTTTCCAAATGCAGTACAAAAAAGCGGGGAGAAGAAACTTTACTCATGATCACAAGACTAATCACGCCTACTATCATCACCACTAGGTGGGAGAAAAACAGACGCGATGCCAAAGGCAAGGACTTTGTCCAACGCCAACTCATCTTGGTCATCCTCATAATACGGGAGAGTCTTCAAATTTATAACCGACCCCAACAACAGTTTTAATGAAAGCAGGATTAGCAGGGTCAGGCTCAATTTTTTTGCGTAATCGAGCTACATGAGTATCCACTACCCGCTCATCACCAAAAAAATTATCACCCCAAAGTTTATCAATTAGCTGGCTGCGGTTCCAGACTCGACCAGGATGGCTGACAAAAGTACTTAACAAGTTAAATTCTAGGGTAGTTAAGTCCAAAATTTCTGGTTCTTGGGAATCCATCAGACGGCTGGCAGTATGTTGATCTAAATCCACTATAAAGTGTTGGGTACGATTAAGTTGATGTTGTCCCCCTTGACGGAGGCTACGCCGCAAAAGCGCCCGCACTCTAGCAACCAATTCTCTAGGGCTGAAGGGTTTAACCATGTAGTCATCAGCACCCGTAGATAAGCCAATGACGCGATCGATTTCCTCGCCTTTAGCAGTCAACATTAAAATATAAGGGTCTTTTACACCAGGTTTCTGACGAATTCTTGCACAAACTTCTAGTCCATCTAATCCAGGAATCATTAAATCTAAGATGATTAAATCTGGTGGTTGTTCCTGAAACATTCGTAAAGCATTGACACCATCACGACTAATGCGACAGGAAAATCCTTCTTTGTCTAAAGTACGTTGGATTAATTGAGCAATTTCTGATTCATCCTCAACAATTAAAATATCCATCTTGGTTAGGATTAAGTAAAATACGCAGAGTTAAGTATAAGGCAGGAGTTAGGAGTTAGGAGTTAGAAGTTAGGAGTTAGAAGTTAGGAGTTATTGTCTTCCTCATCTCCCTCATCCCCCTCGTCCCCCTCATCTCCCTCATCCCCCTCATCCCCCCATCCCCAGCCATGTAACATTCAATGGGGATTTACAGGTTGGAATTAGACAGTGTTCGATAATTGTAGCCTGGGTAAGAATCCTTTTGGATGTGATGCTTAATGCTATCGATGTCAAGGTAGTAATCAGCAACATCAATCAAACTGTCGCTGGTCATTGTCCGTAGACTCACGACTTCAACCCTAGCTCCAATGCTTGTGACAGCATGAACAGCATAAGCTAAATCTCCATCCCCACTGACTAAAACTGCAGTATCGTAGTGGGGAGCTAGGGTGATCATATCGACGGCAATCTCTACATTCAAATTGGGTTTTTTGCAATTATCTGTCAGTTGAACTTCTTTGGTAACTACACGATAACCATTCCGACGCATCCAAAATAGAAAACCTTGTTGCTTTTCATTGGGACGTGGACGTGTAGCACTTTGCCGTGAAATATCTACTGTTGTGTAGAAGAAAGCACGCAACAGCCTTGAATCGGCAGTTAATCGACAAAGCAATTTCAGATAGTCGATTTCAATGCCAAGCTGCAAAGCTGCATGAAACAAGTTTACACCATCAATAAAAATAGCTACTCGACCACGATTTGAGGCATCGATTATGGAACTGTCAGCCATAGGCTCTTTTTTGTTGGTATCTTCACTTTTGATACCACTTTTTAACTGGATTTTTCCTGACAAATGTGCTTCTTGTTCAAGGCGTTTATATGCATTTTTTGCCTTGCCGCCAGTAGTGATAGTCATTGAGTCCTCTAGATTTTAAATGTGGAAAAGTTGATGGGTAAATTGGCAATGATTCATCAAATAATCGACGTTGAATCACATTTTTTACCAAGCCCGAACGACTTTAAGTATGCTGATGTTTTAGCTTTGTAATCAGCTAAAATATCTAAATTGGACTTACGCGCATTGTCATATTTTTTTCGTTTGGGCAGTACTGGGTCAAAAGTCAATAGTCCAAAAAACCTTGATTAAAGACTATTGACTCTGGACTATTGACTGCCATTGCAGAAAACATGTGTGCCAGTTGCGTAAGTCCTGCTAAATTGCACAATCAATCATTAAAATTGTTAGCTGTTAACATTTATCAGTTATCAGCAAACAGTCAACATGATTAAATATGCAACTTTTATGTTGAACGGCTTAAATGGTATGATTCAATACCATTTATTTTTGAAGATGCGCTGATAGGACTTACGCAAAACAACATGCTATGCAGGGTAATTCATAAATTACCCCTACATGAATCAAGCGCAACCTCAAATAGAATTGGTATCACTTGGTGTAAATATACTCAAATCGTGTTAATTGTGCAGATTCCAAAGATTAACGCCGTGAGCTTTCAACTTTTGTCAGAGTCGGTTTTACGAGATATTCCCTTTGCCTACAGAGATACTGCTTTTATCTATCCCTACTGCACGTTAACTTGCTACAGAATGCCAGCATTTGGATACAGGCAGCTGTTTGTGAAGGTAGGGCTAGACTGAGCCATCGGCATTTATTTGTATTGTACATCTATATGAGATAAACCTTCAATTAAAATTTGATTTGTATATTCATATCTTGATATTTTTTGCTAAGATTCACTAATATATTAGTAATAATAAAAAACAATTTATTAATGATTTTTTAAGATAAAAAAGCGCGACAAGTATAGGGCTTTTTATAGGACTTACGCATCGGAAACGAGAAAAAGACCCCATCCTTAAGGACGGGGTTTAACAATCTAGTACCGCAAGGCGGAAGTCAAAAGTCAAAAGTCAAAAGTCAAAAGTATTATGGAATGGGCTTTTTAGGGATTTTAAATGGTTGCTCTATTTCCGCCGCGATGTACTAGCTGCGTCAGTCCTAGAATGGTTAGGGTTGGTTGTTGTTTTTGTAGCTCTCAACAGCTTCTCGGAGATTTCCTTGGTGTTCTGTTAGCAGTCGATCGCCTGCGTCTTTTTCCAAACCAGTCCAATGCATCAACAGCGCCAGCTTGACCCACTTACCACTACGTTCTAGTATAAAACCAGCGGCTTCACGACTTAAACCTGTGAGGTCTTGCAAGATTCGCAAAGCGCGATCGCGCAATTTTTGATTTGTTACGGCTACATCCACCATGCGATTGCCATAAACTTTGCCCAGTTTTACCATCACCCCGGTAGACAGGATATTTAAAGTTAACTTTGTTGCTGTACCAGCTTTCAAGCGAGTTGAACCAGCTATCACCTCTGGCCCAGTCAACAGACGAATATCAATATCAGCCTCAAACTGAACTTGTGTGGCAGGAACACAGGCGATAAATATAGTTATGGCTCCCCTTTGACGGGCGGCATTCAGTGCGCCGTAAACAAAAGGTGTAGTACCGCCAGCGGTAATGCCCACCACCACATCTAGTTGTGTAACATGTCTAGTAGCGATCGCTGCTTCTCCATCTTCAGCACGGTCTTCTAAATCTTCAGAACTGCGTACCAGTGCGCCAGCACCACCAGCAATAATTCCCTGTACTAATTCTGGTGGCGTGCAAAAAGTAGGCGGACATTCTGCTGCATCTAACACCCCTAATCTGCCACTTGTGCCAGCACCAACATAAAACAAGCGTCCGCCTTGACGCAAACGCTCAGCAGTTCGGTCAATGGCTTGGGCTAACTGAATTTTAGCCGCAGCTACCGCCTCAACTGCCTTCAAGTCTTCGCTATTGAACAGTTCTACTAATTCACTAGAACTGAGCTGGTCTAAGTTCAGACTGTTAGGATTTACTTGTTCGGTCAAAAGATGCCCGCGTTCCTGTAAATTTGCCATTTATCCTTTATCCTTTGTCATTTGTCAGTTGTCAGTTGTCAGTTGTCAGTTGTGAGCCAGCACGGTCGCGCGCGGCTGTCGCCAGAGCCGCCCAACCCAGTGACACCCCATGAGTAGCGTTAGCGTTAGTGACGGAAAGCGTAGCGTTTCCCCTTGAAAGAAGGAGCGTCGGAACGAGCCTCACCCTAAGGGTCAGTTATTTATCAGTAATAACCACTAACTAATGACCACTGACTAATGACCAATGACTAACTACAATAAACCTTCTAGCTTGCGACGAATTCTGTCTAGTTCCGAATCAGACAATTCTGGTTCTTGTGGTGCTACTTTAGAGCCGAAGCTGTCCTCACTAGTATCCTCATTTTGATCATCGACTTGCCAGTCGGTTTCTTCCACGTTCAGTTCTGGAGGAATGATCAAATCGCTGTTTTCTGGAACAATTTCCCATTCATAACTAGCACTTTCGCAAAATTCTTTGATTTCTTCAGCATCGAGCGCTTCTACTGTAGGTGTGGGGAAATCTTGAGCTTCCAGCATTAAAGCATAGCGCAGAGCGTCGTCTTCTGACTCGAACATCAGAATTTTATTGCGATCGCCTACCCGAACCGTGTGAATCCCCTCATTTTCTGTGTGGGCATTAAAAATCAATACAAAAACACGCATAAGTTTAATAAGCACGCAAAACCAATAATATTAGCCTACTATTCATGATTTTCTAATATTTTTCTCCCATTTCCACTTTTACCGTACTTTAGTAGTGCTTTACTCGTCTAGTAATTTTCTAGTTGCTGAGAAAAAGATATACACAGTAACATTTCACTTTCATCTCCTATAAAAGCAGTTAAACATCTTAATAAGAATGATAATCTAATATAGGGGGAGGAGGTGAGCGACGCTCACCTCCTCCCCCTACCCTCAACACGATTATCATTCTTATTAAGAATATTTAAAGTATTTTAACTCATTGACAAAAGGCTCTTTATCTTAACCTCTCACCGATGGACTGTAGGTGATTTTGCCTGTTCAAATTTGAACTGTTTTGCTATAGAGCGCGTTGAAACTGGGGTCATGCTTTACAACTGCTGAAATGCTTGCTATGTATACATTTTTGCAGTTTTTGACCCCTTTTTTTTATCTTTTTGTGAGAAATCCGGGTAAACCTATTTCCAGACGTAAAACCCACACCAGCACGTAGAACTGAGGGGCTGGTGATGAGTGCTGATATTCTGCTGAAGTGGAAAGCACAGATTTTGGACTATCAGCAACGGCTGAGGGAAACCAAGCCAGTGCAGCAGGTGACACTCTTCGACCTAGCCCCTAAGCACTGTGACTGTGACCCAGACCGGATTGATCCGTTGCAGTTGTCAGTGCGATCGCTTTCGTTCTGGAGAATGCCAGCAGACAGCCCCGGCGATGCGTGTCTGTACTTTGTTGTTGACTGTGCGGCTGGACTAGTGCTGTATGTGGGGAAACTTGCAGAAGTAACAAGCGGTGGAAAGGGATTCACGCCTGCAAAGATTACATCGCCAGCTACCAAGATTTACATTATCGCTATGGGTTGCCAACAGCAGTAAACATCGCGTTTTGGTGGGATGCTCCGGTTGACCGACGCGCACGGCAAGAATTGGAATTGAGTTTAATTTTGAAGTGGCGATCGCCCTTCAATTATCTTTAACAAAGAAAACTGGGAGCGCTGGGGACAACCGTTTGGGTAAACTTTTTTGTGACGATTTTTAATATTCGAGTTCTTTTACTAATAATGATTATCGTGTAGGGGATGGGAGGAGGGATACGAGCGTCGTTCGTATCCCTCCTCTCTCGTATTTAGAATAATTATCATTACTGTTTTGGGTGATTTTATTTTTTGGAAGTCCCTAGGTAAAAGCTAAGTATTCAGAGATGAGCTTGCTACATACTCAGTGTTCAGCATCTACACTGAATCCTCAAAAATATGTATAAATTCAGTCTTAAATTCATTCTTAAAGAGAATAATTTGAGATTCTTTACATAAAGTCTAGTAATTCCACTGATACCCCCCCTTGAGAGGAATGTTAAATTTGCGGAGTACTAGAAATGAGCAATCTAACGTGCGACCCGAAGTTGCACAGGAGAGTGGAATCCTCAGAAAATTCCTAGGCTAGTATCCAAAGCCTGTACCCGCCTAAAAGGGCTTTATGAGCAATCACAAAATTTCATAGTTAGAAGGCTAAATGCCTAACTTGAGGATAAGGATCTTGATCAAGAAATAGCCGAAATTATAAAACGCCCAACCTTTATGAACCGGAACTAGGCAAATAATTGATTGAGTAAATAACTAGATTCAACAATGTGTGAAATATGCAGAAGTTGGAACAGTCGTGAGTAAAAAGTAAAGAGGTGAAAGAATGATAACAAGTCTTTTGGGAAAAAAACTGGAACCCATCAAAAACCGAGATCCAAAATATTTGGAAGCAGACAAGTCAGCAGTACGGGCGATCGCTCAGGCCGCAATTAATGTGGAATTGTTCACCATGCCGCTCTACATGGTCGCCCTTTATTCCATCCAGGGAACGCACCCAATTAACACCAAAGGGATTGACTATTATAAAGGGCGCGTATGGCCGGGTTCTGCAACGACAGCAACCCCCACCACGGCTAACGAGCAAGCCTTCAACATCGTCTTTAGCGTATTCATTGACGAAATGCTGCATCTGCAAATGGTAGCCAATCTCGCTAAAGTGATCGATGTTCAACCCAGCCTTACCAGTGACTTTCTCCAAGACGAATGTCATGGTTGGACCTGTTATGGCGATGACAAAACGGTCATTCCTCATATCGTCAACTTGCAAGATACTAAAAACAATAGCAATGTAAAAGTTAAGTTGGACTCGCTGAATCGGGAGCAGAACAAGCTATTTTTGGCGATCGAGCAGTGCGAGGCGGACGCACGAGAAAACATTCTTCCAGAAAAAGTAAAAGACTATTTTCCCACAGTCCCGTTTGCGAATTGGACTGCCGATAAAAGGGAAATTGATTTGCCGATGTTTGGAACCATCGGTTGGCTCTACGAATGTTACGCCTGTTACCTGGATATCGAATACTCGGATGGGAAAACTCTATGGAAGGAAATTTATAGTCCGAATGCCCTCAAATACCAAAAGGATATGTTCAATTACACGAATGACGGGCATCCAGAAAAAGAGTTTCCGGGCTTCGAGCCAAAAATTCAGTTAGACCACAACCAAGAGAAGCAAAACAAGACTAATGCAGCCTTCAATCAAGTGATCGATATGATGAGCGCGATTACTGATCAAGGAGAAGGTAGCACTATCGAGTTTCTTCAGAACACCCTTAAGAATGCCCAAGAGAATACGATCGCGTTTGCCCCCCTTGAGAATGTCCAGGAGAATACGATCTCGCTTGCCCGATGGAAAAAAAATCCAACCGCACTAACACCACTACTAGCATTCAACGCCCTGGTAGAAGACAAGTATCGCCCCTCGGAAGAGTCACTGAAAAAAGATTATCCTGCTTATACAGACACGGGCAAGCCAGCATGTTCGAGGGATGCGAAAGCACGATATGAAAAATCAGAACTATCGCACTACGACCGTTTTAAAGAAATGCAGGAGAAATTGCTTAGCGATGTAGTTACTTGGGATATTTGGCATAAAACCCAAAATATCTGGACAGCCAAGATGTTGATAACGGAGGACTACAAGCCAGATGAAGCTCCTAAGAACATTCCTACACCAGAGGAAGTTGCTGGGGCGCTCAATCGCTTGAAACAAAACGACATTGACGGCAACAATTACAAACTCATCAGTCAAGCGGCTGTGGGAGCGATCGCAGGAATTACTACCGTACTCGATAACTATTGGCAAAACCCGGATCTCGGTTTTCCTTACCCTTCTATGGTAGGTTCGGGCGATCGCGTCTCCATTAGCTGGGCAATTTTCGGCAAAGCGCCGGACTTGTCGCTCGGTATTGGACTACCAGAGGATACCAATAAACTATATCATGCCTGTCAAGGACTCGACATCGAAAACCCCGATGATACCAGCGAAGCACCAGTTCAAGTATTTCATACCTGCCGAGGCTCTAATAAATGTAAAGCACAAGGCGGTTGTGGGTTTGCCCAATTAGATAGCGGTGGTGGTTCTTGCCGTCACATGCCGGTCGCTAAACCTACAATCCCCAAAGAAGAGAATCTTTATAGTTCTCCCTCACATAATAAGTGTAAAAGTTTCGGCGGCTGTGCCATTCCGATTTCTGCCTCCCAGCTGTTTCCCAAGGAGGGGATGATGCGAATCTATAATTTTGTCGGCCCCAGACATGAACCCAATTGCATTAACAAAATGTCTTTTAAACTAGGAGACAACGTATACGACAAAGCTTGGGAAGCATACACTCAGGTGATGGCAGCGCGGGGGCAGAAACCGGGAGAAAAACCCAAACCCAGCGATTTGCGTCTTGCTTTCCCGCCATCAACCTAATCCTAACTGCGAAAATTGATCGTGACATATAATTTTTCTGCCCCACGCCTGGGTTTACCCAATTTGGGACTGGGCGTCGGGCTTCGTCCTCAACATTTCAGACATATCGTCGAACAGGGGCCGGGAGTAGACTGGTTCGAGATTATCAGTGAAAATTTCATAGATAATTACGGCTACTCCCGCCACCTGTTAGAACAGATTGCCAGTCAGCGTCCCATCGTCATGCACGGTGTGTCCCTGTCAATCGGGAATACCGACCCCCTTAACTTTGATTATTTGGCTCGTTTAAAAGCTTTGGCGGATGAAATCGATCCGGTTTGGATTTCTGATCACTTGTGTTGGACGGGAGTTGCGACGATTAATTCCCACGACTTGCTGCCCTTAGTCCTCAACGAGGAGAGCTTTCGTCATGTGGCAGAAAGGGTAAAAATTGTTCTGGATTATTTGGAGCGTCCGTTTATCCTGGAAAATCCCAGCACATACATTCAGTTTCAGCAGTCTACGATCACCGAATGGGAGTTTTTAGGAGCTTTAGCAGAAGAAACAGGTTGCGGCATTCTTTTGGATGTAAACAACGTTTATGTTTCCTCCCGCAATCACGGTTACGATGCCGAGGAGTATATCAAAGGGTTGCCGAGTGATCGCATCGTCCAAATCCATTTAGCCGGTCCGACGGACTGCGGAGACTATTTCATCGATACCCACGATTGTCCGGTTCCCACTGAGGTTTGGCAACTTTACGCGATCGCTCAAAAGTTAACCAAAGGGGTAGCTACTTTGTTGGAATGGGACGCGAATATTCCTGCCTATCCCGATTTATTAGCCGAATTGGCAAAAGCAAGAAACGTGCTGGCTGGTAACCTCCCGGAAGTTGCCGTTTCATCAGCTGAAAAGGCATTCACTTTATCGAATCCCCTGGATTATCAATTGGGGAAGAACTATGAGCCAACCAATGTTATCTGACATCCAAAAGTGGCTGATGACAGCGATCACCTCTCCGGGGGGGCTGCAAAACGGATTGCACCTTGCCCGTAACCGCTTTTGTCTGAACGAAGATGAAATCATTGCCCAGTCTGGAGGTGCTATACCCTTGACTCGGCTCGGCATTTATGCCCAAGGATATTGGTTAAGACTTTTAGAGTGCCTCCGAGCCGATTTTCCAGCCTTACGTTACGTCATGGGGGAAGAACTCTTTGATTTTTTCGCCAAAGCCTACATCTGGAATCACCCATCCACCTCGACTACACTTTTCGACCTTGGTGCTGGCTTTGCTGATTTTCTCCAAAAGACGCAATCATCCAGAGGTGCTGACCCTGAAAAGCTGGAGCTAACGCTGGCATTGCCTCTTGATGTTGCGAAGCTCGAACGCACTTGCACCGAGGCGATCCGGGCGAAGGGACTTGAGGGAAAATCTATGTCTGTGAACCTAGAACCCCTTGCATTCCTTAGTAGATATGATTTAAAAATTCAAGTAGCTCCCTGTTTGCGTTTAATCAACCTATCGTTTCCCTTGATCAATTTTCTTGAAGCAATTGAGCGCGGGGAAGAAAACCCTGCGCTCCCAGAACCAAAACCTTGTCACATAGCAATCACCCGCATCCGATACCGGGTTTACATGTCGGAAATCCAGTCTTGGCAATATTACTTCTTAAAGTCCGCCGAAGCATATTCCAGCCCATACGATTGTGCTACCAAATGTTCTCAAGAAAGTGACAAACCCTTAGATGACATTCTCTCCCAGCTCGTTCTCTGGCTTCCTTTGGCATTAAACTCCGGATTTCTGACTATTGATGATTAATGTGTCTGTTTGCGAAATAATTCAGCGATCGCTTTGAGTCTCGGAAAGTAGATCAAGCAGTAAATAGTGATTTTTTTCGTTGATGTTCAACTTTGGTGTCACTTTGGTGTCGATCAAGAGTAATTTAGATGCGTTCGCCCTTGTTTAGACAGCCAGGTTCACTACTTCTTTACTGAGAAAGCGATCGCCAATCTTCTATTTTTCAATATCAAGAGGTTTACTATGGATCGGAATTCAAAATTGGATTGGCCAGCACGGCAAATTCTTACAGTAGATAATGAGGGAAAATCTTTTATACATTTGCCTTTTTAACATCTTCAGTCGATTAATATGGCCTTCGACAGGACTGTAGCTAAATTAAGACCGTCAAATCTAGATCCAGCATTTGGGGCATTATCAGAAATACAGAGAGTAAGATGGTGCGTATCTAGCTTTTGGGGAAGCGGAAACTAGTGTGTCAGGCTTTGCAGCTAGTCAAAGATAGAAGGCTAGCACTAGCAACAGTTAACTAAAAAACAGTTATTTGCAGCATTAAACTCAGGATTCTCTGGTTCAAAAGCTCAAGAAAACACAGATAACAAAATATTCAGTGTTAATTTATACTATTTTCAATTTGCCTAGTCGTTATACTCATTCTTAGGTTCTACCTGGGAATTACGAAGTGGCTTCGCCACTTCTTTTTATTAACTAAAAGCTAAAGAAATAATTAAGAAAAACTAAAAAGCAATTCAATTTAACTTTTTAGTTTTTTAATTATTCAAGATTTAATCGTTAGACAGCGCATCTCGCCATTTATCGCGGTTTTCGTGAATCTCTGCATCTCGCGATCGCGCTATTTTCCAAGTCTTCCACATTAAGGGTTTCTGTTTTTCCAGATGACTGATAAACTCCATAATGGATTGATCTGCCTTGATTGGGGTTTTCAAATCAAACTGAATGGTCTGAAAAATCCTGATGTCATCCTTGATAAAGTCGTTACCGACAATCTTAGTTAGCCACAGCACCATTCGAGTGTAGAACCAACCAAGAATTCCCTTACGTTTCTTAACCATCGCCAGAGTCTGAACTTCCGCTTTACCCTCTTCGAGGAGGCGCATAGCGAACATAACGTGGATATGAAGTAAATCAAAACCAAGTGTCACCATACCAATAGTGCCGTACCAATAGCAAATACTGTAGGTGACAGGTTTTTTGTAGAAGGGACGGATAAGTTTGATCAAAAAAGAATCTTTGTCACTATATGTAGTGTTAGTAAAGGTGATAGCATTTTCATTCAGCTCCTGTTTTTCAAAGTTAATTTCTGATAGCAGTTTGTGAACTGTATTGAAGTGTTGAGCGTCGATGGCATTAATGCCCACTACATTAGGGTGACAATTCATCACTAAATGGGGCCCAAAGGCGACATCACAGTCCTTGTGTTCTAACTCTGGGACAAATGGTAGAGGTTGTTGAGGGAATTCGCCAGTCCAAACCCAAATCATTCCGTATTTTTCAGCAGTGGGCCAAGTTTTTAACTTGATGGGAAGTGGCTCATCCAAACATGGAATATCAACACAGATACCTTTAGCATCAAATTTCCAGTGGTGGAACAAACAGCGTAGTTCATTACCCTCAACATTGCCTTCAGCAAGGTGAGCGCCCATGTGTGGACAGTAGGCGTCACAGATAACTACTCTTTTGTCTTTAGCACGGTAAATTACTAATTCTCTACCCAAAAGAGTCACAGTTTTGACTTCACATAAACCCAGATTTCTAGAGGATATTACCCAATACCATCCTTCAATAAAACGCTCTGGGTTATTGAAAATTTTAGGTTTACGCGTTGAGCTAGCATTCTGGGAGTTAACATTCATTTTTAGAAATTCGCTTAAATTGAAGCGGTTGATATAGAATTAGCATGTCAACACCAGAAAAACAGTTATTTTCAGTACTGTAAAAGCTATATAGGAATCCGATTTGATTCCTGAACCATTAGTAGAGACAGGGAACAGGGAATGGGGAACAGTAAAAAGGAATAAAAATTAAAACAAAAGCTTTATCCCGCAAGACTTTTCGTCTCAGTATATTTTCAAAACTCAAGTCGGATTCGTATATATATACGATATTGCTACCTATAAATAAGGCTATTTAAGCAGAGTGAACACGGTTAACCTTAGTTCTGTGTCATTAGTCTGTTGAGCCTGCAAAATAATAGTTTCACTATAAAAAATAAACGGAAAGATTAACCTTTCCGTTTAACTTTTTCTACTTGTGCCTACTTAACCCTAGCGTAGATAATTTCAGCCTCTTCAAATACCTGTTTAGTTGTTATATCATGTCCGTTTGAACACTTATCATATCTGTGAAGGTCGGTAATGGGTAATAGGTAATGGGTAATGGGAAAGAAAAATACAGTTTAACAATTACCAATTACCAATTCTCAATTACCAACAAGACCAACCATATCGTAAGTAATTAGCCGGACTTGATATTAATTCTAAACTAGCAAGCAATTCAATAAAATTAAAAGTTGTAAAAAATTATACGATGCACCAGGCGCGATCGCTCTCATCTTGCTAAATTAACTAAGGATTAAAGCTAAAAACCCGCTAGCAGCAACGGACAATGGTATCTAACTCTACACGCTTCTCGGATGTGCAAAATCATTGGGCACGCCTATTTATTGAAGCTTTAACGGGGCGTCGCATTTTGAATGGATATCCCAATGGAACTTTTCGCCCAGATAACTCAGTCACTCGCGCTGAGTTTGCTGCTATTGTTGCGGCAGTCTTTACATTACCTGTGAAGCGGCAGTATACTCCATTTGCTGATGTCCCTGCTAATCATTGGGCGGCAAGTGCCATTAAAAAAGTTTATGAAACAGGATTTTTGGTGGGATACCCCGATGGCAGTTTTCACCCCAATGATCGAATTTCTAGAGGCGATGTCTTGGTGGCGTTAGTCAATGGTTTGGAAATTGCCACTCAGGTAAAACCTGACTTAGTGAGTGCATTACCGCAGATTTATCAAGACGCAGCTAAAATCCCTACCTATGCCAAAAATCAAGTTGCGATTGCTACCAGCGCCTCCTTAGTGGCTAGCTACCCGAATATCAAATTACTTAACCCAACCATAGCGGCAACTCGCGCTGATGTGACAGCCATTGTCTATCAGGTTTTGGTGTATCAAGGACAAGTTGAGAAAATTACCTCACCCTACCTAATAGTACCACCAGCATCAACACCAACATCTACGCCCACACCAACAGCGCCTAGTACCGTCCGGGTAAGTCATCCTAGAGAATTCCGGGGGGCGTGGGTAGCAACAGTATGGAATAGTGATTGGCCTTCCAAAGCAGGACTCCCATCTGCACAACAGAAAGCTGAACTACTGGAAATTATTAACCAATTACAAGCCCTAAACTTTAATGCCTTGATTTTGCAGGTGCGTCCAGAGGGAGATGCCTTGTATAGTTCCCAGCTAGAACCTTGGAGTGCTTGGATTACCGGAACTCCAGGCAAAGCACCAGAACCATTTTATGATCCTTTGGAATTTGCGATCGCTGAATGTCACAAACGCAATATCGAAGTTCATGCTTGGTTCAACCCTTACCGCGCTAAAACCAGCATCAAAAGTTCGCCCAATGTCCGCCCCCATATATCTGTAACTAATCCAGAAGTAGTTTACCAATGGGGCAATCAATTGTGGATGGATCCAGGAAAAAAAATTGTGCAAGATCGGGCATACAACGTAATTATTGATGTTGTACGTCGCTATGATGTCGATGGCATTCACTTAGACGACTATTTTTATCCCTATCCCATTGAGGGTAAGTCTTTCCCAGACGGCGAAACCTACGCAGCTTACAAACAAACTGGCGGTACACTCAGTTTAGCTGACTGGCGGCGAGAAAATGTTAATCAGATGGTGCTGCGCCTATCTCAGGGAATTAAAGCTACAAAGTCCTATGTCAAATTTGGTATTAGTCCTTTTGGCATTTACCGCCCCGGACAACCACCAGGAATCACCGGCTTGGATGCCTACAGTGTACTGTATGCTGACTCCAAAAAATGGTTAGAGTCAGGCTGGGTTGATTATTTAGCCCCGCAACTTTATTGGCGCACTGACCAAACAAAACAAAGTTATCCGGTATTGCTGAAATGGTGGACAGAAATTAATCCCAAGCAGCGACATATTTACGCAGGTAACAATATTGGACAACTCGATGGTAAAGCCTGGAAATATGAGGAGATAGACAAGCAAGTTAAAACTAGTCGCAACTTAGCAAAAGACTTGTCATTGGGGAATATCTTCTTCAGTATGAGTTCTATCAATGAAAATCGCCAAGGCATTGCTGACAACTTCAAAAATTCGCTTTACGCTAAACCTGCATTAGTGCCTAGTATGTCGTGGCAAAATGCAACCCCTCCAGCCCCTCCCAAAGAACTGCGATTCAATAATTCTAAACTCAATTGGCTACCTGGTGATGAGCGACCAGTTCGTTCTTGGACACTTTATCGTCAAAGTGGGGATAGTTGGGTTCTTGTGCGAGTTTTATCTGCTGGCACAACTTTTGCCACTGTTCAACCGGGAACCTATGCGGTGTGTGCGGTGGATAGGTTAGCCAATGAAAGCCCTGGTGTGGTGATTACAGTCAGTTGAGTATATTAAGTCCGGTTAATTATAATTTCCACAGTCATTGAACCCCACCCCTAACCCCTCCCCGTTCACAGGGAGGGGAAACAAAGGGTAGCTAATGTGGGGTGGGGTTCAATGGTCGTCATCTGTTTATTAATCTCTGATGGCGTGACTTTTACTGTCAGTTGGGGCACACCTAATTCCGCTTTGATTCCTGGAATGAAGATATAAGTCGAAAATTTCACAAGTTAATATGAAAAATCGTCTTAAGGGTGTAGAAAGAAGACCTCACAGGGTAAGAAAAAATGGCTTCACTAATCAACAATATGTACCGCAAACCCAATGGTAACTTGGGAGTTATTATCAAGCAAAAACCAATTGAAAATCTTGTTTTTGAAGGCGGTGGGCCTAAAGGATTAGGTATTGAACCGAGATACGTGTAAAAACCTGCAAGATGGTCTGGAAAGCGTTGCTCTATCTACGTTTTAGGCTTTTTGATGTCAGCACAGAATTTGTGCTGGAATGCACTGCCACTTTTCACCCCATAATTGCTTTTCGCCTACCCAAGAGTATTCAATATACTATGGGGTAGAATGCTTTGCCATTCGGCTATAATCCTCTATGTGCAATACTTTCAGCCCGGATGCTGTGACAGAAGATATGGCGAACGCTCGGTAAAAATCGTTAATAAAATTAATAAACACTCCTGTTTTTGTAGCGATACGTACACCAAAATTGCGCTCTCCTGTCAATCTTACCTAAAAATCGCTACAAGCTATAGATAGCAAGCCTTCTCAGACCATCTTGCAGGTTTTTACACGTATCTCGGCTCAATACCAGCTAGAGGTTCACTTTGGTCTTAATCGCAACAGAACTTCAATAAGCATTTACCAAAAGTGGGTAAGTTTTATGTTGACACTAGACCACCCCGAACAACCATCAGCACCTAATTACACCGTCCTCAACAACAGCATTCACGAAACTTTCACTGCCATTGATCGCTTCGAGTGGCAGGCATCTGATGAACTGCATTTGATGCGAGATAACCACTGTTACAAAGATGGCGCATACACCACCTTTGAAGAATACTGTCAAAAAGAACTTACCAAACACGGTGGGATACGGCGTGTCAGAGATTTACTCGCCGCTAAAAAACTGGTTGACACTCTCCCCGACCAGCTAAAGGACAAAATCACCAAACCATCTCAAACCCGCCCCCTGCTTCGTCTGGTCAAAACACCAGATAAATTGGAGGAAGTTGTAGCGATCGCAGCCAAAGAAAAACCCTTCCCCACAATGTCCGATTTCGCCAAAGCAGCGCAGCAAGTCGTACCCAGTACCAAACGCACCACAAAGCAGCCCCAAAGTCAAACACAATTGTGTCAAAAAGTTAGGATTTCATCGCAATCGCATCCCAATTACGGGCAAGAAGGGGTGATTGAAACTGACCCCCCAAACCATTGGCAGCAGATTGTTACTTTTAATGATGGGGAGAAACTGTTAGTCAACAACAATGATTTGGATGCCCCCAGTGTGCCATTCCCTAATGAGCGGGTCATACCACCACAGTACGCAGAAGCGATCGCGGCGAGGGACGAACAGCACAAGCGAGAACTGGAGCGGCTAGAGCTTGAGATAACGGCAAGGTTACAGGCACAAGCCAATGCTAGAGCAGAAGCCCAAGTAATTGAGCAATTGCGATCGCTACACCAGCTATTCCAAAAACACAAACAGCGAAATATCGAGTTACAGCAGCAGGTAGATGAATTGGAGAAACTACGGGGGCTGGAGCTTGAGAACCGGAGGCAAAAACAACGCATCGAGGAGCTTGAAACCAGACTCAAGGAACAAGCCGAACACTTAAGGGACAAGGGAAAAGGGGAAAGGTTAAAGGAAGAAGAAAATCCCCTTTCCCTTTCACCTTTCCCCCTTCCCCCTTCTTCCATCGATTTGCGATCGCTGGCTCTTGAAGCTCCCAAGGAAAACGCACAGGAATGTCTACGGCTGATGGGTATTGCGTTGGGTAATCTTGCAACTGCCATGAATAACTCTCAGGCTCTCGTAGCTGCGGCGTTGATTTTAGATGCTGAACCGACACGGCAGGCGATCGCTTATCGAGTCGAACAATTACAATTTGTACCACAAGCTGTAAGTGAAATTCGACAAGCTTTGTCCGAACCTGGATGTACCTGGTGGGATTATCTGAGTGTTGCCCAGCAATATGAAGTCATAAAAGATGACTATCTAGCTGAATTGACCGATCAGGAAAAAGAGGTTATTGAATCTCTCAAAAAGGCAGCTTTTGAGGCTTTTATAGATCAATCGACTACCGAGGATACACAAGCGATCGCACTGACAATCTTGGCACTTTGCCGTTCAAATTCTGCCAAAGTCGTAGCCCCACGGGAGGTCGGGAAGCCACCACCCATGCCGTCGCCGTTGAAGTAATTCAACACGTTAAAGCTAGCCACCTTGACGTTGCCACCTACCTCGGACGGTGCAGCCGTCCGGGGATTAGAATCAACAAAATTGGGTGTTGTGGTGGGTTGCAGTCGGTAGCTATCAAACCCGTAACCTAGCACACCTGTAAGATCTGTAACTGTGCTACCTACACGCAAAGTTCCATCTTGATTTAAATATGGCACTGTTGCCGGATTTTGGGTGTTGCTGCCATCGTCAAGCAGAATTTGGTTCTGGTTGTTGGCATTTTGTTGTGCTGTTACTGCTGCAACGTTATTTTCGTCGTTCTCGGTTTGAGAACTCGGAATATCGCTGGGGTCAATGAAGTTTGTGGGGGTAAACAACCGTTCTTCTGAAGACAGCAACACTTCACCATACCGACCCAGGTTATAGTTGTCTGTAACTGTCAAGGTTTCGGGGAATGTAACTAGCATTCCTTCATAGCGTTCTAGGTCGGTTGTTGCCGTTAGGGGCAGATCAATAGCTGTAGGGGCGATCGCTCCTGAATCTACTACGCTCAGTCCGCTAATGTTGTTGAGCTGAGTTTGATTAAAGTTTTCTTCAACCGTTCCTGTCAATCGCACTGTCTGACCGACACTCACATCTATACTGTTAGGTGCATAGATAAAAATCCCGTCTGAGGTTGCAGCATCACCATCGCCAACTGCCTCCTGTACATAAAAGCCATTCAGCCCACTGCTAGCTTGAAAGTCGCCAATGACCACTGCCTCGATTGTCACTGTTTGCCCGACGACAGGACTAGTTGCACCACTGCCCTGAATTTCGTAAATTTTTTTGAAAACAACATCTCCAGTTCCAGAGTTTGTGGTGTAGCTTCCCAATCTATCAAAGGTGTCAATAGCAAAACCGTCCCACTCCACACTCGGATCAAAGGCATCGTTAGGATTAGTATCGCCAGTAGTAATATCACGCTTCCGACGCAAGGTGTTATCTGCTGTACTGGTCAGACCAGTTCCCCACTCACTACCAGGGTCAACGCCAATCTGACCAATCGAATCAAGGATCGTCCCATTTGCACCGCCCTGTCGCAAGATGATCGCATCATCTCCGTTGAAGAAACCAGCACCGCTGGTCTGATCTGCTCGCCCAATAATGCTTGAACTAGCGTTACTTTGGGCAAAGACAAACACATCCCCAGGTGCTATTGTGCCTGTCAGGTTAAAAGTTGTGGGGGTGAGGCTGCCATTGAAGTAGAACTGAATCACATAGTTTCCAGCAGTTAAATCAATGACTGCATCTGTGCCATTGTAAATCTCTAGGGCTTTATTGTTGCTACTGCCTTCAATATATTCTGAAAAAAATAATGGCATAAAATCACCGTCAAAGCTGCGAATCTTAAATCAACTCAACTAAAACTTTGCCTTTGATATCACGGCAACATTAAGACATTGATATCCTTGGTTTAAGTAAACTGTTACACCATATATTACTTGCATCATAGCTGCCTAAGCCGCATCCCCTTCCTCCTCCTAGGGCTTCGGTTCTTTCTGTTCCCGCCGCCAATAATGGCATGGGACAGGCGATCGCCCAGAAGCTCGATCAACTAATCAATGCTTTCAAAAAACCATCTGGTTATTAAACCATGAAGCTAAAAAAATGATGGTTGTACGAACGCACTAATAGAGACTATTCTGCCGCAGTAATGTCAGCAGATCCAGCAGATTTGCGAGCAACCACAAACGGCGTTTGCCCCACCCCCATCCTCCGCAGGGCTGTTTCGTTCCATCTCAAACAGGATTTGTCAAGATAGTTAGCGAGAAAAATTGTAAGTGAGGATGACGAGGAGATGAACTTTTAAGCACTTAAACAACAGTAAAATTCTTCATTTTCTCGGCACGTTGGTAACAAAATAATCAATTTTTAATCGCTAGAACCCTTGATTTTTAAAGTTATTTAGGGAATGAAACAGCCCTGCCATCCTCCGGGAGCCACAGCAGCAAGCAAAAGCAGGACAAGCGATTTCAATAGCAGCGCGAACTTTGCCTCAAAACAGTAAGTCAGGATTTGGTGAGTGCGTTCCCCTTTGGGGAAGCCTGTGGCATCGCTCTATTTGACTGCAAAGCTTTCTGGTTAATTATTTGTCACACCTGACTGGGCAGCCTTGGGCTTGATGAACTTGAGGGTCATGCGATCGCTCTCTCCAATAGCGAGGTAGCGTTGCCTATCTTGTTGCCCTTGGCTCAAAGTTGGAGGTAATGTCCATACCCCGCCGGGATAATCCTTTGTATCTTTGGGGTTGGCATTAATTTCTGATTTGCTCACCAACTTGAAGCCGACTTTCTCCACACCAGCAATTACCGCATTTTCTGACATATAGCCAGTTTTAATACTCTCCTGTAAAGAAATGCCCTCTTTGGCACGATGTTCCTCCACTCCCAGAATACCCCCTGGCTTGAGTGCTTTGTATGCAGCTGTATAAACCTGCTGGGCATAGCCAGCGCTGACCCAGTTGTGAATATTGCGAAAGGTTACAACCATGTCTACGGAGTTGTCTGGTGCGAGAGTTAGTTGATTTGGAGGATTAATCTCAACGACTTTGACCTTACCAAAAACCTCTGGGTCAGATGCAAGTTTTTGTTGTAAAGCTAAGGCATATTTATTTTGCCCAGGAGCAAAGTTAGTAACTATTAGTTGTCCGCTATGTTTGAGAAATGGGGCCAGAATCTCGGTATACCAACCACCACCAGGCCATAGTTCCACTACAGTCATGTTAGAACGTAAACCAAAGAATTCAAGAGTCTGGGCTGGATGGCGGTATTTATCTCGCTGACGATTTTGTACTGAGCGATGGCTACTATCAAGTATGGCTTGGAGCGCGGTTATACTGTCACTAATTGTAGATTTTTCACTCTGGTCTGCTACAACAGTAGGCGTTATGCATACCAGCAACAAAAAAAACACTGTCACTACTTTAAGCAACCTATAACGATACTTGGCTGAAGTTAGATTTTGTACAAGTTTCATAGCTGTATTTTGACTTTGTGCTTCAGCATAAAGGTAAATGGGTATGTGCGATCGCCTGACTCATGCCATGACTACGGGACTAGTTATTAAAGCTGTAGCCCTTATTCTACATAGCTTAGAGCTTTTCTTAGTGCCATTCCGATAGAAACCTTTGTTTACATTGCGATGATTCGTTTGATGCTCAAACAACTCGCGTGATTAAAATCACCTATTAAAACCTTTTCAGACATTCTCTAAAAACTTTTCAAACATCCTCTAACTTCCCTTGCACTTGGTTGTGGTTTTGACATTCAGATTTCCAGGTGAAAGATTTGAGCAAAGGCGTTTAATTACTGCCAAACAAAAGGGCAATAACAAGCCAAGAGAACTTGTAGATTCAGGAATAGGCTGGGTGTGAAAACTGATGATCTTTCCGGTATCAATTTCAATTTTCGCTAACCAAGCATCTACAGAACCAGCATTCAATTTACCTAAAGACCCTTCAGTAAGTCCAGTAACGTAAAGGTTTCCAAAATGATCACTGCTCAATTGTGTACCGAAGTCAAGTTGCGGAGTTCCAAATTGTTGAGTCCAAAGACGATTCCCACTAGTATCAAACCTCGCTACCCAGGCATCATATGACCCTTTATTAGTTCCTCCTAGATTACTATCGGTGTATCCGATTAAGAAAATATTGTCCAATTCATCAATAGTAATCCCTATCCCTTCATCGTCACCTGCTGTACCGAATTGTTGAATCCATTGCAACGTACCAAAAGGATCATATTTGGCTAACCAAGCATCATAAGAACCAGCATTTTTTCCGCCTAAATCGCCTAGAGTCCATCCTGATGCATAGACATTACCTAAGCTGTCAGTATCAAGCCCCCAAACAAACTCGTAATCTTTACTGCCAAACTGTCTAATCCATTCTAGGTTGCCATTGGTATCATGTTTGGAAATCCAGGCATCGTAAGTACCTATGCGTCCTGAAAGTGAAGGGTCTATATTGCCAGAAGTCCAGCCTGCAGCGAAAATATTACCTTGGTGATCGCTAGCTGCGGCGTAAGCTTCTTGAGAACCAGGCGCAGGGCTACCAAATGTTTTATAAAACATTTGGTTACCATTGGTATCATATTTGGCAACAAAAGCATCTTCTAAAAATGTGGGATTTTCCAGGTCAATAGGTACTAATTTGCCTGCAATACCTGAAATGTAGACAGTGCCAGCATCATCAACATCCAAACCAAAAGAGGCATCAAAAAATCCACCAAACTGTTGAATCCACTGCTGTTCACCATCACTATTGTATTTAGACACAAATGCTCTAGTTAGCCCTGTGGGATTGGCTGCGCCAAAATCACCTCTGGAATATCCTGCCAGATAAAAATTACCAAATTGGTCAGTGGCAATTCTAGAGACTAATTCTTCCCCAGCACTACCATATTGTTTTGCTAATACCTGTTCACCTTTGCTGTTGTATTTCACAACCCAAGCATCGCTAGCACCTGCATTAGTTCCGGCTAACGAACCAGTAGTTGAAGATGAAAGGAAAACATTACCCGCCCCATCTGTAGCTACACTGACAGCCGGACTAATTGTCACATCATGGGTTGCTGTACCCACTTGTTTAATCTTCCCAAAATTTTCTCCTGGTGCAGGTGGTGTAGAACCAACATATTGAAAGTAATCACCCTCTAGACTCAACGCAGGAATCGAAGGAAAACCCTGCTCTCTCAATTGAGCATTATCTAATAAAATAGCAACTATATCGGGTACTGTTTTTTGTTCCCAATAGCTGGTTGTGATCTGCGATGCACTATTTTTAGCACTGGCCAGAGGCTGTGGTAAGGATATCGACTGATTAACAGTATTGCTATTACTGGCTAAGTTTTGGTTTTTGAGAAAGTTGAGTACTGGACTATTTGCTAGCTGTTGGAGAAAGGATGTATCTTGATTAAGGGCTGTGTTTGTCGAATTGTTCCCTTTCCACAACAGTATTTGTCCTATATTAGGGATATTAACTAGCTGATAGTCTTGTGCGCTGCCAAATAGTCTGACATGATCTAGATCAGGCTGGAAGTTAAGTATAAATAAAGCTTCGTTGATACCTATATTCCCAGGGTCAGGGTTGACATAATAAGGTTTTTGCCAATCACCCGCTACAAAAGTATCTGACCAGTTACGTAGAATCCGCTCCCCAGGAAACTCTCCTTGCAGAACATCTGCAAGGATTGCGTCACTTTGTGGTATTGCAGGATTACCTGCTGGGTCATAGAGAGCAATAGTATCTGAACCATCACGCCCTAAAATAAATCGCCCACCCGTATCTAGAGGCTGTGATGTGTAAAGAGTATCGCTACCAGGTGATAACAAAGATAAACCTCTAGCGTAATCTACCATTTTTCAATTTCTCCATATGATAAAGCTATTAGACTTGCTTAACCAAAACATAGAACTTTGCAATGCAGTAACTTACAGTCAGGTATAAGCGGACAATGTACTGGGGAAAATACAGTCAAGAGAAAATTGGTACTAATTGATGCTCAACTACTTCAGTGTAATGTTATTAACACAATAATTGATATAAGTTTGATAATGGTAAATCTGTAAATCTTATAAAATGTTTATTACTTTAATTTTTAATAATTAACACTTTTGACAGATGTTACAGCTTAGTAATTTAAGTAAGTAATTTTAAATTAAAGCAACTAAGTCACCCGCGACATGAAGATTATCGGTTTAAATATAAATTTTTTATAAAATTTATTTTTCACATAGGTACTGGGGTGAGTGGCTGGAAGCTAGAAAAGAGAGATTTTCCTGGCATTTTGTAAAACTTGTGGACTCTGGAATGCAGCTTTTAGCGTGAAGCTGCGCACAATAAGCTGTAAGTAATAGTACAATACAACGCAAGTATGCTTGTGATGGGATATTAATTACACGTAAAAATAAATACTAATCAATCATATAGAAATGAAAAAAAGACTGAATAGTTGCTGACTCAGCAACCAGCATGACCATTCCTAATTCCCCACGCAAAAGTTAACAGTCAACAATTAACAATCCTAATTTCCCATTTAACTATTTAGATAAAAATATGAATTCAGAAGATATTATTTCCATTCAAAACCTTAACTACTACTATGGAAAACATTCATTACGTAAACAAATTTTATTTGATATTAACTTATCAATCACAGCAGGAGAGATTGTGATTTTAAGCGGCCCATCTGGGTCAGGAAAAACTACTTTACTAACTTTAATTGGAGGATTACGTGCTGTGCAGGAGGGCAGTTTAAAAGTATTGTCCCAGGAACTTTATCAAGCGAATAATAGTCAAATGCTGCAAATGCGTCGCCAGTTGGGATATATTTTTCAGCATCACAATCTGGTGCCTTTTCTGACTGCTAGTCAGAATGTCCAAATGTCTTTGAATTTAAAGCCAAATATTTCTCGGCAAGAAAGTCAGCGTCAATCGGCGGCAATACTTGAGGCGGTGGGTTTGAAAACTCAAGTCAATTATTATCCTGCTCAACTTTCTGGGGGGCAAAAACAACGGGTAGCGATCGCACGCGCATTGATTACTAAACCTAAAATAATATTGGCAGACGAACCAACAGCATCTCTCGATAAAAATAGTGGACGAGCAGTTGTAGAATTGATGCAGCAACTCGCCAAAAAACAAGGTTGTGCAATTCTTTTAGTCACCCATGATAGTCGCATTCTAGATATTGCCGATCGCTTAATTCATATGGAAGATGGTCATTTATGCCCAGAGAAACTACTATAATAAAGCAATCAAAGCCTTGTTAAAGGTTAAGCAATTTTTATGTTTTGGAAAAAAAAGTACAGAACGCGGCAATTCATCTTGGTGTTGACAATAATATTGATAATTACTGTCGGCTTGCAAGTGTTTAATATTGGTCAAAGTGAAGGATTGGGTAGCGTCAACCGAGTTAGACAAGAAGCAATAAAAATTAAAAAATCACTTCCTGATTATCCTCAAGAGATCCAAATACCAAGCAATAGAGCGATTTATTCTTGGATTAAGCAAATTAGTAGTTGGCCACATCGTAGACCTGGTACTCCCGAAGGACATGAAGCCGAAGACTGGGTAAAAACAGAATTCCAAAGAATTGGATTAGAAAATGTCAGTGAAGAACGGGTAAAAATTCCCGTTTGGATACCTAAAAAATGGTCGCTACAAGTGGGTGGGGAAAACATACCGAGTTATTTCATTCTCAATACCGAATTCACCAATGCTAAAGGAGTATCTGCACCTTTAGTCTATGTTGGTAAAGGTGGTGCCAGTGACTTCAAAAAAGTCAACGCATCTGGCAAAATTGTGGTGGTTGATGCCCAAATATCATCTACAGGTAAAAAAGCCACAAGATTAGATAAAGCATTTTTTGTCTCTGATCCACGCCAACATTTGACTGACAAAGTATATGAAGTCCACTTCCCTTCAAATATGCTAGGAGGGTTTGCACCTGGATATGAGGATGCAGATAATTTTCTAGAAAGAGCTTTAGAAAAGCAAGATGCTTACCGCAATGCCTTAAAAGCAAAAGCAATTGGTATGATCATCATCCTGAAAGGATACTGTGGTGAATACAACAGTTTCTACGGCCCCTACGACGGTGCAATGAAGCAAATACCAGGGCTTTATGTCAGCAACAATCAAGGAGAAAAGCTCAGAAGGTTAGCAAAGCAAGGTGAACAAGCGAATTTAGTTCTCACTGGTAGTGTCACTAACGGTTACATGAAAAATATTTGGGGGACACTTCCTGGTAATTCGCCAAGAACAATTCTCGTCACTAGTCATCATGATAGCGCCCATCAAGGTGCGGTAGAAGACGGCAGTGGTATGGCGCAAGTGCTAGCGCAAGCTCAAGCTTGGGCTAGAGTTCCTCAATCTAGAAGACCCAAAACTCTTATATTTGTAGCGGCGGCGGGTCATTTTTTTAAAGGGCAAGGTGCGTATCATTTCGGTAAAAATCATCCAGACATCTTAAACAATACCGATGTTGTAATTACTCTAGAACATATGGGCGCGAAAGAAGTGAAACCAGATGGCCGAGGTAAATATATACAAACAAGTAGGCCACAGTTTTCGATGATTAATACCTCAATGGATGCGAATATGGTAGCGGCCGTCTGGAAGGCTTTTGATAAAAATTCACAACTATCAACTGTATGCACCAACCCACCATTTGATTTTCCTTTGACAGATACAGCCGGATTTATATCTAGCACCAGAGAGCGCAAATATAAACGCAAAGGCGGAGTTCGTTACATATCATGGATTAGTGCGCCATGTTACTTAGTTGATGAAGAAGATACCCTAGACAAGATTGACCAAAGTAGATTGCAATCTCTGGCATTAACAGTCAATGAGATGATTAAAAACCTGATGGTAATGGAAAAGTAGTAGAATATCAGCACTTAGTGGCGATCGCATCCTTAACAGCGTTTGTACAGTCATACTTGTGAGGTTTTATGAAAAAAATTACTTGGTACGCTGGTATATCTGTAATTTTAGCGATCGCTATCTTCATGAGTTCCGGCAAAACTACATCTTCTGTAATTGCACCAGCAGTACAAATCGTGCAGGCTAGCAATGTAGTGGCTATTGAACATTATATTTCGCACAAAACCACAGTCCCAGGCTTTGAAGGAAAGAACTTTAAACTGCATGTGCGCGAGAAAGTTAAAAAGAGCATAGCTAATAATTCTCAATGGAATAGAGATGGCAAGGTAGTCTTGTTTATTCATGGTTATTCCATCTCAGGTGTTCCCACCTTTGACTTAGACTACAAAAATTATAGTTGGATGAATTACCTAGCCGAGCGTGGCTTTGATACTTTTGCAATCGATTTGACTGGTTATGGAGGATCAACCAGACCAGACCCCATGAACAACCCCTGTAATCTAGACAGAACATCTCAAGCCACTTTAAAACTGAAGCGGTGCAAATCAACTCACTCGCGCACATTAACAACTATTGAATCTGATTGGGATGACATTGATGCAGTAGTTAACCATATCATCAACTCACGAGGTGTGAAACAAGTAAGTTTAATTGGTGCATCATGGGGAGGTGTAAGAGCCATAGGTTATGCCTCAATTTACCCCGAAAAAATCGACAAATTGATTATACAAGGTGCAAAAGGCCCAGCTGCTGCCAGCAATCTAGCCGAATTATTTGCACCTAAATCTCCAATAAAACTAACTACCCCTAGAACTTTCCGTACATTGTGGAATTCCATGCAAAAATGTCAAAATCAAGCAGAGTCTAAAACTTTAGATGCTGTTTGGAAGAGTATGTTGGCATCAGATCCTGTAGGTTCTCAATGGGGTTCAGGAGTAGTGCGTTCTCCAACATTCAGCTTGGATGGTGCAGGAAAACAAAATCTCAATGCTCTCACAGTTCCTACTTTAATTATTGGTGGTGAGTATGATTGGTTAGCTTCACCTCGTCATATACAGAGATTTTATCGGTCTCTAAAAGTATCAAAAAAAGTACATATGACAATCAAATGTGCATCACACTTTATTCCCTATGAGAGGCAAAGTCAAATTATGTATGCAGCATCTTATGATTGGTTGCAAAATGAGAAAATATCTGGCAAGGATAAAGGTTCTGTGACAGTTAAAGCTAACGGAGAATTTGATTGGAATTAGAATTGACCTAACTACAGAGTTGTTAAATATCCTCTTAAACTAGAAATTTAAAATTGGTCTTAAAAGGTGCTGAATCGAGCCTTTCGGGCAAGGCAGAAGGCAGAGGACTAAAAGTTTTTAGCTATGCGTTTTGGCTTGCCCAAACTGATTTTAATACCAATTCTCCACAAGAGGCTAACAAATGAGAGTCAGGAGTATATAGTCTTGATATCAAAAGAAAGGTTAATTTATCCTTGGTTCAGTATTTTCCCTAATTACCTTCTGCCTAGTCTCACGGCAACGCTTCGCGAACTGCCTCCTGCCTTCTTCAATACATTAAAACAAATCGGCTGGATCAGCAAAGCGTAATTTATTCATCGCCAGCATTCCTGCCACAGAACACATAAATATTGTTAAGAAAAATACTAGCAAGGCTCTGCCAGAAGTCATAAACATTGGCAACCGAGTAGCACCTTCAATAAAACTATAAACATATTGACAAATAGCAAAACCGGGAATATATCCTAAAACAGACATCAAAAATGCTTCTTGAAAAACAGTGCTGATGAGATAAATATTGGTATAACCAATCGCTTTGAGAGTGGCATATACATCTAAATAATCAGAAATTTGCGTAAAAATAATTTGATAAACAATAATAGCCCCAAATATAAAACTAATAAATGCCAATATATTGAAAATAAAACCAATTGGTGTCGCCTTAGCCCAATACTTTTTTTCCAACTCCATGAATTTTTCTAAGGTGATAGCTTGTATGTCACTCGTTAGTTTCTCATTAATACTCTGAATCACTGTTTCTGGTTTGATACCTGATTGCAACTTGATTAATCCCAAATGAACTTTTTCTAGTGGTTCATTTAAGATTTCAGCATAATTTAAGTCGCTCGTAATCAGTAAGCCATCAGCAGAAAATACCCCACCACCGATCGCAAAAGTTCCAGCAACTCTGATCCGATGATTTGATAACTCGGTAAATAGAGTTCCCTGAGTTGCCAATTTCTGAGCAATAGGTCCATATTCTGAGCGAGAAAGTTTATCAAATAAGAAAGTATCTGATTTTTGCAATAATCCTAACTGTTGATTAATTTCTGGCAAGTTAAACACAGGTTTATCAAGTTTAAAAGCACAAACAACTATGTTTTTTTTAACAAAATTGTTCGGATTTCTAAAGTTACCTCTACCAGCATAAAAAGGACTAACTGATTCTACCCCAGGTACGGAGAGCAGGTTATATAAAATGCTGCGAGGTAGAGGTCTAGCAGAAATTTTCCAGAAAGAGTCTGTTTGAGAAGAAAGTAAAACTATATCTGCTGCTAAAGTTTTGTGGATAGTCACTGAATCTTCATACATCCCATCTCGTAATCCGAGTTGGATAAACATCAATAGCACAGAAAAAGTTACACCTAAAGTAGTTATAATTAAACGCGATTTTTTATGACTTAATTGTAACCAGGCAATGAGCAGTGGAGAAATATTCTGTGTGAAAAATAAGGACTGGAGATTGGAGATTAGGGATAAAGAAATTTTCATACCCTGGCTATGTAATTTATTAGATAATCATCTAACTTAAAAATGGGTGTATGAAACATATATTTTATGCTTTGGTTGTGAGCGATCGCTGATGAATAGCTTACCTTTTAACTTATGATTTCGTATCGATTGCAACTTCTACTTCTAAGTTAATTAGGTTAGCTGCTTGGACACTAGACTCTGGACGCAGATGAATTTTGACTTCAACTACTCTAGCATCTACTTCTAAGGTAGGGTCACTATTTAATACATCTTTCTTGCCAACTTTGGCACTAATTTGTTCTACTTTGCCTTGCAATTTATTTTTGAATGCCGAACTAGTAATAGTAGCTGTTTGTCCTACACGAATTTGTTCAATTTCAGTTTCGTAAACCTCTGCAATGACGTACATCTGCTGTGTTTGAGCAATGTCAACAATACCCTGAGAACTAATTTTTTCTCCAGCAAAGGTATTTATATTCAAGACTTCGGCATCAGTAGGAGCTTTGACATAAGCAGAATCTAAATTAGTTTGTGCTTCTATCACAGCAGCTTTTGCTTGCTTGAGTTCAGCTTCTGCTACTTGGACATCCACAGGACGCACTTCAATCACTTGTTGCAGATTAGCTTTGGCTTCTTTAATCTGTTTAGGATAACTTGATAAGGTTTTATTTAATAGAGCTTGAGCTTCGCGAATTTGTTGTGTTAGTGTTTCTCTGATGCGTTTCTTATTAGCATCTCCCACATTTAACTGTTCTTGGGTCGTTTGTTTTTCTAAACATTTACTCTCACGAATTGAAGCTGACACTGCGCCATCTTTAAACAAAGCTTCATAGCGATCGCACTCAGCTTTGGCGTGTTCCCATTCTGCCTGTAAGCGCATATTTTCAGCATCTTGAGCAGCTATTTGATGCTGTAATTCGGCTTTTAAGCGACTAATGTTAGCTTTTTGTGTGGAAATTTCTCCAGAAAACTGAGCATTTAAGTTATCAATGTTCGCCTCTTGTGCGGCTATTTCTCCTTTTTTAGCCTGTCCCGCACGAGCCTGCATCAAACGAGCTTCCGCTACTGCTACTTTTTGTCGGGCTTGTTGTAAAGTAGCTCGTAATCTGTCAACATTGTCTAAAATGGCCAGCAATTGTCCTTGCTTGACTTTATCCCCTTCTTTGACTAATATCTTAGCCACTCCTACAGTGGGTAAATCGGACGAACCAGACAGGCTAATAATTTTATCCTTGGGTAAAATACGTCCTAGAGCTGTCACTGTTGTCTTGGCATCATTTGTTGATTTAGAAGCTATTGGTGTTTTTGTATTAGCACTAGCAAACAAAGAGTTGAAAGTATTGTTAGCATTCAACTGAAATAAAACTAATACTAAATGGGCTGTTAACAATAGGCCAAACCTATATTTGTACTTCATTACGTTCATTAGTTTTCTATAGGTAGTGACTAGACATCAAAATTACATACTGTAACAAGCTTCTCAAACGAGGATTTCCGCTTACGGTATACGTAGTTTTTCTGTTTATGTGGGCAATAACACCACAGTACTTATGCAAGATGTCTAATAATTTTGAACAGAGACAGAAACTAAAGCTGTCAGTTAAGACAATATAAAAGCCAATTTACTCAGCAATAGTACTTTTGCTGCCATGAATTCTGCTAGTTTTTAGCACTTTTTCGTTCCCTAGACATACTGAAAATTACCATGAATGCACCACTTTGTCTAGGTATGTAATAGATCCGTGTTGGTGAGCAATATACAGGTTGCTAACTTTCTCTAAATAAGGATTTCAGTATATATCCCTCTTCTGTCACTTTCCGAGATAAGCAAGTAGTTCAGGAGCTAAATCATCCAGAAGCATAAGAGGGTTTAAATTGATTCATTGCAGCAATTAAATGATTGAATCCCCGTAACAACTGTGAATTAGGGAAAATACTTAACCAGGGATAAATTAACCAAAATAGTAGAAGTGGTTGGATAATGAGACGCAGATTATTTAAAGTATTCTTCCATCCGGATTCATAATTCCATTGCGGATGATGAGAAAAATCAACATTACTATTTTCTTGTGCTTCAGTCTCAAGTTGACAAGATTGATTGAAGCCTAAGAAGGCTGGTGCCCTAACGCTTTGTCCTGCTGGTAGCCAGACTCCATGATTACTTCTAATTGACACCACATAACCTAAGCTATATTCAGCAATTTTTCTAATAAATTGGCTACTTTCACCATATAAACTATCAGCCAATACTAATTCAATATTGAACCCTAATTCCATTAATTCTGTAATTATCTCTGATGCTAACTCTATTTTAGTTTTATATTTATCTGACTCCTTTAATGTTCCTTTTGGTTTAAATACTTTGACGATTAATGGAAAAGTTATATTAGCACAAACTCCATAAGCATTGACTGAAACTATCCCATTATCTACTTTTCCTACGCTTCCTAAATATTGTCTAGCTACATAATCAGTATTTTTACCTTTTTTCCTATCTCCTGTTTCATCTATTACTAATGTAATTGCCCGACCATCTAATTGTTTCTTTAACTTATTTAATCTTCGTTGTTTTAATTTATTTACTGACCAATCTGAATTTGCTAAGAAATGGTGTAGTGACTGTGCCGAATTTATGCTTACTACCTTTGCTATCTCTGGTAACGATTTTCGTTTTATCGTTGATATTATCCCCATGTGTAAATATTTGAAGCACTCATAATTCCTTACTTCTTTAAACAAGTCTTTATACTCTGCACAATATTCATCTACGATCGCAACTGTTGGGTGAGCGTCTCTCGCCAAATGTTTTAGGATTTGTAATTCTACATCCATTGCCCTGCTTACCTGAAGAGAGTTTTTTATTTTGATTCTTTTATTCAGAATACCCGGAAAGTGACAGAAGAGGGATAGAGTACGGCATGGCTGCTGGATATGCAGGGCAAACGCATCTAAAGTACTCTTGATCACGACCAAGATTAAGACCCAACGAAAAATCAGCATTTTTGGCTTGATTTATTTTCCAAGTCTCAAAGCGATCGCTAAAATCTTTGTCAATAAGCAGGCTTTAATGAGATTATTTTTCTGTCTATTGAGAATAGACTAGTCTTATTGACATGATGCGGCCGCCCTGGCTGGATATGGCTTTTGCCGCCACTTTACTTCAATACCGTAAAAGATGTCAAATGGGTTCTATACAGCATATTTTGGGTAGATGAGGTACAAGCGTAAAACCCAAAATCATGTAGAGACGTTACATGTAACGTCTCTACAGTATTTCACGAATAGCGAAACTGCTGTATTCTTTAAAATATTAATAAGAATCTCAATGCGCTTTAAAGCAAATAAAAAGTATTTTATGATACAAAATCACATAAATTATTTTTCTGTTAGCTGCTAAAAACTTTGGCTAGGAAGAGTTTCAGCGTTTTTTATATAGAAATATTTTTAACCAAAAAATATTTCACAAACACATCATAAAGTTAATTTTTTATGAAGTTAGCAACTTCCTGTAGACAGATTTATTTGTGGCATGATAATGAATATACATAACAAGGTATAAACTAAACCAAATAAATTTGAGTTTCAGTGGAAAATACCAAGTTAATCATTAAAATTCAAAAACAAAAAATTAAAATTAGGATAAAAAAATTAAAAAAATTCAAAATATCAAGTGAGGATTAAGTAAAAAGCTTTTATCGTTCCCAAAAACAACGCATACTCTGCTGCAGCTAGAAAAATTAACTATCAGGCTATTATCTGTTTTATAAGTACCTATGTCACGTATTTAACTTCGTCATTGATACTTAATTTAGTCCAGCTAATAACTGAAATTGAGCAAGTTGTAGACAACTACGAAACAACAAAAATAATCTTTAACGGAGCTATATATGGTTGTTGATTTGGGTATCAGAATTGACAACGAATGCAGATATGGCAATTTAGTAGAACTTCTACGTTACCAATCTGAACACCAAGCAAGTAAAGTAGCTTACACCTTTTTACAGCAAGGTGATGAGATTGGCAGCCTCACCTACGCAGAGCTAGATATAAAAGCGCAAGCGATCGCTGCAAAATTACAACAATTGAATGCTGTTGGGACTCGCGCCCTGCTGATGTATCCTCCGGGTCTAGATTACATATCAGCGTTTTTCGGTTGTTTGTATGCAGGTGTAGTTGCCGTTCCTGCCTACCCATTGCGGCGAAATCAGAACTCTTCGAGATTACTTGCAATCATCAAAGATGCAGCTGCAACTGTAGCTCTCACCACCTCGTGGTTACATCCAGACATCCAAAATCGGTTTACAGAAAATCCTGAACTTAGCCAACTACATTGGCAAACTACAGACGATTTAGCGGACGAATTAGCACTAGCATGGCAACCTCGAGAAATTATTAGTGATGAGCTAGCATTCCTTCAGTACACATCAGGTTCGACAGGTACACCTAAAGGTGTGATGGTGTCCCACGGTAATCTATGGCATAACTCAGGCATCATCCATAGGTGTTTTGGTCACACACCAAACAGTAGAGGCGTAATTTGGCTACCTCCATATCATGATATGGGTCTGATTGGTGGCATTTTACAACCTCTTTATGGAGGCTTTCCCGTCACCTTGATGTCACCAGCAGACTTCTTACAGAAGCCTTTTTACTGGTTAAGGGCAGTTTCCCAATATCAAGCTACCACTAGTGGTGCGCCTAATTTTGCCTACGACTTATGTGTACGCAAGATTACCGATCAACAACGCGAACAACTTGATCTTAGCAGTTGGGAACTCGCTTTTATCGGTGCAGAACCTATTCGAGCAGAAACTCTAGAACAGTTTACTAACACCTTTGCCGCTTGTGGTTTCCGTAAAGAAGCCTTCTATCCTTGTTATGGAATGGCAGAAACTACCCTGATTGTTTCTGGAGGCTTAAAATCGGAACCGCCAGTAGTTAGGCATATTGATGCAACCGCCCTAGAACAAAACCAAGTCGTAGTCTCACAGCAGAAAACTAAAAACACCAAAACGATTGTGGGGTGTGGTCAGAGCTGGTTTGAGCAACAAGTCATCATCGTTAACCCAGAGTCATGCCTACCTTGCGCGTCAGGAGAAGTAGGTGAAATCTGGGTAGCGGGAGAGAGCGTGACTCAAGGCTATTGGAATCGGCCCGAAGAGACACAAAAGATGTTCCATGCCTACCTAGCAGACACAGGAGCAGGCCCATTTCTCCGTACAGGAGACTTGGGTTATTGGCTTGATCAGCAGTTGTTCATCACGGGACGCATCAAAGATGTGATCATTATTCGCGGACAAAATCATTATCCACAGGATATTGAACTCACCGTGGAAAAATGTCATCCAGCACTACGAACCAATAGTGGAGCAGCGTTTACAGTCGAAATCAACGGTTTAGAACGCTTAGTGATTGTGCAGGAAGTAGAAAGAACTTACTTACGTAATCAAAACCTCCACGAAGTCGTAGAAAACATTCGTCAAGCTGTGACAGCTGAACATGGACTCAACGTCTATGCCACAGTGCTAGTCAAAACTGGAAGTCTTCCCAAGACTTCCAGTGGCAAAATTCGCCGTCATGCTTGTCGATCTGACTTCTTAGTTGGATCTTTAGATGTTGTCAAAGATTGGAGTGAAAATCCGCAGAACAAAGCCAAATTTTTACATCTGGCATCAGATGTAGAGGGAAGTATCAACGAGCAAACAACAATAAATCTACTGCTAGCAGTTATCACTAGCAAATCTGAAATTCCTACCACTGAAAATCATGCAACTCCAAGATAAAACTCTCACAACTACTAAAACTATCTTCTCAGCAGATGAGATTCAAGCCTGGATTGTGGCTTATTTAGCAGAACTTTTAGAAGTAAAAGCCGAAGAAATAGATGTGACCATTCCTTTTGATCGCTATAGCCTAGATTCATCAGCCGCCATTGGAATGACTGGTGATTTAGAAGATTGGCTAGGGAAAAAGCTTGACCCCACACTGTTATACGACTATCCCACTATCGAATTGCTCACTCAATATTTGAGTGCAGAATCATAGAATCTCAACAGTTCAATGGTTGTCTTCAATTTGTAACAATTATCCCAAGAAACAATATGGTTAGCCTAAGCGAACCCTCATCAACAAATTTCCGGCGAGATAAGCCGAAAAAGCATCGTAAAATCAACGAAATTAACTATCGCAGTAATTCTGAATCTGATTACACAGAAAGAATTCAAGAACTAGAGCAGCACTTCAACTACGACGACAACAAAGACTACTATTGGACTCATCCAGAACAATCTTTGTTGTATGGCACACCCCTATACGAACAAGCCTCTACTACACAGAAAAAGGCGCTGAATCATCTTTATTGGGCAATTCAAAATAACAACACCGCCGCTAGTGAAGTTAACACAATTATTTACAATCAAGTCACATCTGGCGTATTTGAAAACGTCGGTGGATACGATACTCTTTGTCAAGAATTGCAATTAGAAACATCGCAAGAGTATCACCACATTCACGCCTTTCAAAGAATTGGTCACAAAACTCGTACAGCCTTATTAGGTAAAAAAGGCTTTGGCAGTGTCACTAAGTTACGACCACAGGAATTAAAAACAGAAAGATCACCTACGGCTACTTTACAAGATAAAACCTTGGATTTCTTATCTAAGAATATCTTGAAGAAGCAAAAATACGTGTCTAGCAATAAATTTTTGCAAGAATTATTGCAAAAAGGCGAACTATTTCCCACTCCCACACAAGGTTCAGGTGGCAGATTTGCCTCACCATCTTTGTTAAAGTTTTTCACAATTAACTGGGGTAGTTCTCCATTTTTGGCTTGCCATTACTACGCCTTGCGCTACATTTCCAACGCCTTACTCAAAAGCCAAGAACACCCCCGCTCTTTATATTTCAAGAGTCTGGAACGTCAAGGTGAATTCATTCCAGCGCCCACAGCCGTTTCTCACTATCACTTTTTAGATGAATCGTTTCATACGACGACATCACAAATCATTTCTCAAAATATGTATCAAGATTTCTCGAAACCAACAGCTTACGAGAAATTCATAGCGAATTGGACAGTTTATTTAGCACAACGTAACGTCATCAATTACCACGGTGGTATAAGTTGTGGGCTACCTGCTCGTTGTTTTCGTGATGATGAGTATTTCATGAGCGTGATTTATCGAATCCTCCAGAGCCACATATTTGGTATGTCTAGCCAAGATGCGCTGCATTGGATGGAGAAATGCTTCTGTCAAGAACATGAAGGATTTCATATCGCTAAGAAATACCACAAAGGCTTTGTGAAGGATTTTCGCAGCTTCTTTGGCCGTTTAGAATATTTGTGGCCTATCAATCGGGAAATGCGTTTGATTGAAGCAAGTGGTTCGATGAGTCAGGGTTTGGCGACTAGTACTCAAGCCTTCCGCCAATTTGCGCAATCGATAGCTTAACAAGCAAACACAAGTTTAGGCACTGTTGATAGGTGAAAACATGGATCCGATTGCGATTATTGGTATAGGTTGTCGTTTTCCTCAAGCGAAAAATCCAGCAGAATTTTGGCAGGTGCTACGTAATGGTGTGGATACCATCACGGAAGTACCTACCGACCGATGGGATGCCGATGCTTTTTACGATCGCGAACCCACTACCCCAGGGAAAATGAATACTCGGTGGGGTGGATTTATCGAGCAGGTAGATCGCTTTGATGCCCACTTCTTTGGTATTTCTCCCCGGGAAGCAGAACGCATCGACCCGCAGCAACGACTAGTACTGGAAGTAGCTTGGGAAGCGTTGGAAAATGCGGGGATTGTACCGCAGCAGCTAGCCGGTAGCCAAACTGGAGTTTTTATCGGTGTGGGTAACTTCGACTATGCCAGGTCGCTATCGAGAGATGTTAAGCAAATCAACGCTTATGATGGTACAGGTGGGGCATTAAGTATTGCCTCACACCGTCTCTCCTACGTTTTGGATTTGCGTGGGCCTTGTCTCACCATTGATACTGCCTGTTCTTCATCTCTGGTGGGGATTCATCTTGCCCAGCAAAGCTTAAATAATCGGGAGTCGAATCTGTGCTTAGTGGGTGGAGTCAACTTAGTTTTATCTCCCGAAGGCACAATTACTTATTCCCATGCGCGGATGATGGCAGCCGATGGTCGTTGTAAAGCCTTTGATGCTAGTGCTGACGGCTTTGTGCGCGGCGATGGTTGTGGAGTGGTCGTCCTCAAACGGCTAGAGGATGCCCAGCGAGATGGCGATCGCATTTTGGCAATCATTCGAGGGGCAGCAGTTAACCAAGATGGACTGAGTAACGGACTCACCGCCCCTAACGGCATTGCACAACAAGCCGTGATTCGCAAAGCCTTGGAAAATGCCGGAGTCACCCCAGCCGAAATTAGTTATGTAGAGGCGCATGGCACAGGCACCTCCTTGGGAGATCCGATTGAAATTAAAGCTCTCAAAGCTGTGTTAGCCCAGGGGCGAGATGCAGGACAACCCTGTTGGATTGGTTCAGTCAAGACCAACATCGGGCATTTGGAAGCGGCGGCGGGAATTTCCGGGTTAATTAAAGTGGTACTGTCGCTATATCATCGTGAGATTCCACCACATTTACATTTAAAACAGTTAAATCAGTATATTGACTTAGATAATACTAATTTTGCTATTCCCACCACCTTGCAACCTTGGGCAGTCAATCACAAGCGCATAGCTGGTGTAAGTGCCTTTAGTTTTGGTGGCACAAACTGCCATGTGATCTTAGAAGAAGCACCCTCTAGTAGCCAAATCCAGACCAGTTCCCCCTCAGAAGGTGAACGTCCCCTGCATCTACTCACTTTGTCAGCCAAAGAAGATGCCGCCTTGCGGGAATTAGCTCAAGAGTATCAAAAATTACTATTATCCCAGCCAGAATTATCCCTGGGAGATATTTGTTTTAGTGCGGGTACGGGGCGATCGCATTTTGACCACCGCCTCGCTGTAGTTGCCCAATCCAAAAAAGAACTCCATCAGCAATTAGCAGATTTTTTGACAGGAGAGCCTTCCCCGACTGTAGCCTATCGCCATCTCACCAGTCGTCAGCAACCCAAAATCGCTTTTCTATTTACTGGGCAGGGTTCTCAATACATCAACATGGGAAGGCAACTGTACGAAACTCAACCGATATTTCGTCAAACTCTCCAGGAATGTGACCGCATTTTACGCACATATCTAAGCAAACCACTCCTAGAAGTGATGTATCCCAGTAATGGTGCGGGTAAATTGTTGGATGAAACAGCGTATACCCAACCAGCTATATTTGCTATTGAGTACGCCCTCTATAAACTGTGGGAATCTTGGGGGATTGCCCCCAGTGTGGTCATAGGACACAGCGTCGGAGAATACGTAGCGGCCTGCGTAGCAGGTGTGTTCAGTTTAGCAGACGGGTTAAAACTGATTGCTGAACGGGGGCGGTTAATGCAAGCCTTGCCCAGGAATGGCGGCATGGTAGCAGTCATGGCTAGCCCAGAGCAACTGAGCAGCATCCTTGCACCCTACGAAGACAAAATTGCCATCGCCGCCATGAATGGCCCCAACAGTACCGTAATTGCTGGCGAACAACAAGCCTTAAACGCAGTTTGTGACGAACTTGCTCTGTCTGGAGTGAAAACCAAACCCCTGCAAGTTTCCCACGCTTTTCATTCGCTGCTAATGCAGCCAATGGTGCAAGAATTTGCCCAGGTAGCCCAGTCAGTTCAGTTTTCCGCACCCAAAATCAAACTCATCTCCAATGTTACCGGTCAAATTATTGGTGATGAAGTCACCCAAATTGATTATTGGTGTCAACATATCTTGCAACCCGTGCGCTTTGCCGCCGGAATGCAAACTTTAGTGCAGCAAAAATGCCGTGTGTTGCTAGAAATTGGGCCGCAAGCGGTTCTCCTGGGCATGGGTAAGCAATGCGTGACACCGGAAGAAGCCGAGAAATTAGCTTGGTTGCCTAGTTTGCGTTCTGGATATCCCGATTGGCAACAAATGCTGCAAAGCCTGGCCCAGATGTATGTGTGGGGTGCATCCTGGAATTGGCAAGGGTTTGAGCAAGGGTATCCCCGCAACCGAGTCATTCTACCAACTTACCCCTTCCAACGCCAACGCTACTGGGCAGAGGTAGCCACCCATCACCATCGCCATCATTACCACCACAGTGGAGCGCGTAGCACCCAGTTGCACCCCTTGCTGGGGCAGCAATTATATTCAGCCTTAAGCAAACAAGAGCTGACCTTTGAATCCCAAATCAGCATTGACTCTCTACCTTACTTAAACGACCACTGTGTCTACGGAGCAGTTGTTGTTCCCACTTCCTGTTATGTGGAAATGGCGTTAGCGGCTGGGGCTGTGGTCTGGTCTGATGCTGCCAGAGTCATCGAATCATTAATTGTGCAGCAGGCGCTGATGCTCACTGAACATGAAACGAAAACCCTGCAATTAATTTTGATTCCAGAAAGTCAGTCAGTTTACACATTCCAAATTTTTAGTCTCAATACTGACACCAATCAATCTCATCCTAGCTGGACACTGCATGTAGCGGGTAAAGTCAGCAACAGTAACGCCGATAAACCCTTACCAGCATTTGATTTAGAAACCTTACAAACCCAAAATCCCACCCCAACGGCGATCGCCACTTTCTACCAAAAATTACAACAGCGCGGGATTGACTACGGTGATAATTTTCAAGCCCTACAACGAATTTCTGGTCAACCGGGGCAAGCCTTAGCGGCGGTAGAACTAGCACCGGGGTTAGAGCAAACAGGAGAGTATCGACTACATCCTGTATTATTAGATGCTTGCTTCCAGGCTTTAGGCGCAGCCCTGCCCAAAGAGTTAGAACAAAATACTTATATGCAGGTAGGGTTTGAGCGATTGCATCTGAATGAAAATCCTAGTGATTGTGTTTGGAGTTATGTAAAATTAAGAACTAATTCAGATACTCAATCGCCAGTTCTAATTGGAGATATTTATCTGGTGGCTGGTGATGGCCAGACAATTGCCTCGGTTGAGGGATTACAACTACGCAAAGTCCGCCGGGAAGCTTTGGTAGGAGCGCAGTCCCAACAGTGGCAAAACTGGTTATATGAAATCGAGTGGCATTTGCGGGGTCGGTTTGGCACTGCCAATTTACCAGCAGATTATTTGCTCAGTCCTAGCATGATTAGCGATCGCCTGCAAAGTGAATTTGCCGACTTGATGGCACAACCAGATATCGTTGCCTACAGCGAATTACTCAATCAGTTAGAAACTTTGAGTATTGGCTATGTCCTCAAAGCTTTGGCAACAATGGGAGTCGATTGGCAACTAGGACAGCAATTCTCCACTAGCAGCTTTGTGCAACAAACAAGAACAGTAGCAGCGCAGCACAGGTTACTGGGAAGATTGTTGCAGATGCTAGCGGAAGAGGGCATATTACAGCCAACTGCTCCCAACAATTGGCAAGTGATCAATCTGCCCACCATGATTGATCCGCAACCCATCAGTCAACAACTATTAGCACAACATGCTTTATCCGTAGCCGAACTCACCCTGTTAGAACGATGTGGTTTGCAGTTAGCATCGGTATTGCGGGGCGAGTGTGACCCGATTCAACTGCTGTTCCCAGACGGGGATTTAAGTACTGCTACCCGCCTGTATCAGGATTCCTTAGGCGCGCAAGTGATGAACAACATCGTCCAAAAAGCGATCGCTACCGCCTTGGAAAAACTGCCCAAACATCGCGGGCTGCGCATTCTGGAAATTGGTGGTGGTACTGGTGGGACAACAACTCATATTCTGCCTGAGCTATATCCCCATCAAACCGAATATGTCTTCACTGACATCGGCGCACTCTTCTTAGCTAAAGCTCAAGATAAATTCGCTGATTACCCCTTCATACGCTATCAAGTTTTGGATATTGAACAAGATCCATTACTGCAAGGGTTTAACCCCCAACATTTCGATTTAATTATCGCTGCCAACGTCCTCCACGCCACCAAAGACCTGCCCCAAACCCTACAACACGTCCAGCAACTCTTAGCACCCAGTGGGATTGTACTGCTGTGGGAAGCCACAGGCGCGCAGCGTTGGATGGATTTAATCTTTGGCTTGACCGAAGGATGGTGGCGCTTTAGTGATAGTTGGCGTGTAGACTATCCCTTACTCCCACCTGACAGATGGCAGGCATTATTACAAAACAGTGGATTTACAGACGCAGTTAAGATTGGTTACACATCTGATGAACAAGGTGTGGCATCACGGCAGTCAGTCATCTTGGCTCAAAAGCCTTTAATAGAGACAACACAGACAAAATCCGATTCTGGCAGTTGGTTAATTTTAGCTGATACTCAAGGTATTGGTGTAAAATTAGCTACGCATTTACAAGCGCAAGGGGAGACTTGCATCATTGCCTCGCCCGGTGCAGAATATCGCCAACTGCATGAGCAGACATACCAAATTAACCCTACTCAACCTCAAGACTGGCAGCAATTGCTGACAAAAATCACCCCATTGCAGGGTGTGGTGCATTTGTGGAGTTTGGATGCAGCCAAAGCCGAGGCATTGACGAGTGCAGACTTAGAAACAGCATCGCAGTTAGGCTGTGGCAGTACATTGCAACTAGTCCAAGCCTTAACCACCATTCAGACAGCAAAGCCCCCTCGATTGTGGTTAGTTACCCAAAACACCCAACCAGTTACCGAGACAACCACAGTTGATGGTGTTGCTCAGTCGGCATTATGGGGTTTAGGAAAAACCATTGTCTTAGAATACCCCGACTTATGGGGAGGTCTAATTGATGTCGGATCTGTCACCGATGACAACACAGTAAATGCCCTATTTGCCGAAATTTGGGATGGTGATGGGGAAGAACATATCGCCTTACATCAAGGACAACGTTATGTAGCCAGGTTAGTACCCAGCCAACCACCAGCCATCACAGAATTGCAAATCCACGCCGATGCAAGTTACTTAATCACAGGTGGTTTGGGTAACAGTGGACTGAAGGTGGTGAATTGGCTGGTATCCCAAGGTGCAAAACATTTAGTGTTGGTGGGACGTAGCCAACCGAGTGCAACTGCACAAGATGCGATCGCTCGCCTTGAGCAAACCGGAGCAAAAGTGACTATCGCTCAAGCAGACATCGCTGATGAGCCAGCCCTCAAGCAGTTAATAGAGAATATCGCTTACAACTCTCCACCACTGCGAGGGATAGTGCATTCTGCCAGCGCCTTTGGCTATCAAGCGATGCAGGAGATGAACTATACAGACTTGATGGCGATGTTACGTCCCAAGGTGATGGGTGCTTGGAACTTGCATCAACTGTCACGACAAACACCACTAGATTTCTTTGTCTGCTTCTCTTCAATGGTGTCTGTGTGGGGTGCTAAGGGTCAAGCTCACTACGTAGCAGCTAATAACTTCCTTGATAGTTTCGCTCATTATCGTCGCGCCTGTGGGCTACCAAGCTTAAGTATTAATTGGGGGCCATTTGCTGGTGGTGGTTTACTATCATCTGCCGACTTAGCCGCCTTAACTCAGATGGGCGTTGAGCCATTACAACCAGAGCAAGTCGTAGAAACCCTGGGACATCTGCTGCCAAGTGACTTTACCCAAGCCACAGTAGCCAATCTCGATTGGAAAATTTACCAGCGATTTTATGAAACTAGGGGACAAAAACCACTGTTTGCAGTCCTAGCCGCCCAATCTACACCAGCAGATACCCAACAAGCCCAGCAACAGTCACAAATTTTACAGGAATTAACAGCAGCAGTCGCTAGTAACCGTATCAAGAAGTTAACAGGTTACTTACAAACCGAAGTTGCCAAAGTCTTGGGTTGGGGACAGTCCCGACTACCCGATCCCCAACAAGGCTTCTTTGATTTAGGCATGGACTCCTTGATGTCGGTAGAACTGAAAAGTCGCATAGAAAAGGATTTAAGTACTTCGCTCCCAGCCACTTTAGCCTTTGACTTTCCTACCATTAAACATCTCAGTGAATATCTAATGGGTGAACTGTTCCAGCAGGAAGCACCACCAGTAGAGGAGGAGACTCCACCGGAGGAAGTGCAAGCTGTGATAGAAATTGGGCAACTCAGTGAGGATGAAGTCGAAGCTTCGATCGCTGCAAAGCTCGCCCAATTAGAAACCTTACTAAAGGAGAACTAATTATGAGTAAGCTTTCTGAAAAAGTCGAGCAACTATCATCATCACAACGGTTACTACTCGCACTAAATCAAGCAGTTGCTAAACTCGAAGCCAGCGAACGCTCTAAAACCGAACCAATCGCCATTATTGGTATGAGTTGCCGCTTTCCTGGTGGTGCTAATAGTCCCGAAGCCTATTGGGAATTATTGCGCGATGGTGTAGACGCAATTATCGATGTCCCACCGGAACGGTGGGACATTGAGCAATATTACGACCCCGACCCCAACGTTCCTGGCAAGATTTACATTCGCTGTGGGGGATTTTTACGGCAGATAGACGAATTTGACCCGCAATTTTTCGGTATTTCCCCCAGAGAAGCCTTAAGTATGGATCCGCAACAGCGATTGTTGCTAGAAGTCAGTTGGGAAGCACTAGAAAGAGCCGGTCAAATTCGTGACAGATTAATCGATAGTTCTACAGGCGTATTCATCGGCGTAAGTAACTGCGATTATGGACGGCTGTTAATTTCCTCTGGTGACCTCACCCAGATGGATACCTACTACACCACGGGTAACACACTCAACGCCGCCGCCGGACGCTTATCTTATACTTTGGGACTGAAAGGGCCGAGTATGGCAGTTGATAGTGCCTGTTCCAGTTCCTTAGTGACAGTGCATCTAGCTTGTCAAAGTCTACGGAATGGCGACTGTAACCAAGCACTAGCCGGGGGAGTCAACCTGATTCTGTCACCAGAGACGACTGTAGGATTATCCAGAGCGCAAATTTTATCCCCCGATGGTCGTTGTAAAGCCTTTGATGCCAGTGCCAACGGCATGATTCGGGGCGAGGGTTGTGGGATTATTGTCCTCAAACGCCTAAGTGATGCTATTGCTGACCGAGATCAGATTTTGGCAGTAATTCGTGGTTCAGCAGTCAATCAAGACGGGCCAAGTAGTGGTTTAACAGTTCCAAACGGTGTGGCTCAAGAAGCACTGATACGCCAAGCCTTATCAAGAGCCAAAATTGCAGCCACCGATGTCAGCTACATAGAAGCTCACGGTACAGGGACTAGCTTAGGCGACCCCATTGAAGTGAGAGCTTTAGGTAATGTACTGTGTCAAGGGCGATCGCCAGATCAACCGCTAACAATTGGGACAGTTAAAAGTAACATTGGTCACTTAGAATCAGCTTCAGGGATAGCAGGATTAATCAAAGTAGTGCTGGCACTACAACATCAACAAATCCCAGGGAATTTGCATTTTCAAACACCTAGCCCCTACATCGACTGGGCAAAAATTCCCGTGAAAGTGCCTACCCAACTTACACCTTGGGAAGTAGCAGGTAAAACTCGCATTGCTGGTGTCAGCTCCTTTGGGTTGAGTGGGACAAATGCCCACGTTATTCTAGAGGAAGCACCCCAACAGACAGTAACGCCTGCTGCTGTGGAGCGATCGCTGCATTTGTTGACGCTTTCCGCAAAATCACCAGAAGTTTTAGAAAAATTTATACATTTATACCAGTCCCATTTAAATACCCAGCCCGAACAGAAATTAGCAGATATCTGCTTCACTGCCAACACTGGTAGAGGGCATTTCCCCTATCGTCTCAGTGTAGTTGCAGCATCAACCACAGAAGCCAGTGAACAGTTAGCTGCTGGCAACATTTATCGCGGAGAATTAACGCAAACCACTCCGCCCCAAATCGCCTATTTAATGACAGGGCAAGGTTCGCAGTATGTAGGCATGGCAAAAGAACTCTACCACAGCCAACCCACATTCAAACAAGCCCTCGACAAATGCGACCAAATCCTCAGTCAGTACCTAGACACATCGATCCTCGACATCATCTACGCCAAAACAGAGACAAGCGATAAATTAGAGCAAACAGCCTATACCCAACCAGCACTATTCGCCATCGAATACGCCCTATGTCAACTGTGGCAAAGTTGGGGCATAGCACCCAGTACAGTCATGGGACACAGCGTAGGGGAATACGTCGCCGCCTGTATCGCGGGGATATTCAGTCTAGAAGATGGATTAAAACTGATAGCCGCCAGAGGTAGGCTCATGCAAGCCCTACCGCACAACGGCGCAATGGCAGCAGTCATGGCTGATGCTGGCTTAGTCAAACAACTGATTTCCCCAGAAATAGCCATAGCCGCCATCAACGCACCACAAAACACAGTCATCTCCGGCACAAAAACCGCAGTCAATGAGTTGTGTGGCAAACTCCACAACCAAGGCATCAAAACCACAGCCCTAGCAGTCTCCCACGCCTTCCACTCACCATTGATGCAGCCGATGTTGGCAGAGTTTGCACACATAGCCCAACAGATTAGCTATCATCCACCCCAAATCAACATCATCTCCAACATTACAGGAGAACTAGTCAGGGATGAGATGACCACAGCCGAATACTGGTGTCGTCATATCCTGCAACCAGTGCAATTTGCGGCGGGAGTCAGAACATTACAACAACTCAATTGTCAGATATGGTTAGAGGTCGGCCCCAAACCAGTGTTGTTAGGGATGGCGCGGCAGTGTTTGGATAACACACAACTAGACAAAGTGGCATGGTTGCCGAGTTTGCGCCCAGGACAGTCAGATTGGCAGCAGATATTGGCGAGTTTGGCGCAGATGTATGTGGCTGGGGTGACAGTTAATTGGTCAGGCTTTGACCAAGATTATGAGCGACGGCGCTTGTTGCTTCCGACTTATCCTTTCCAACGTCAGCGTTTTTGGGCAGATGTGCCGAAAAATTCAGATAGCCAAAAAAATGAGCAGGCGATCGCAAATTTCCTCAGCCCTAATAAAATCACTAAATTAACTCAGCAATTAGTAATCTCAGGCAAGCTTTCTCAGGAGGAACGGCAACTTGCACCGAAGTTAATAGAACTTTTAGTGCAACAGTACCAACAGCAACTCAACTCTGAACACCTCAATGATTGGCTATATGAAGTCTCCTGGTTAGTCCAAGCGAGGAAATCACAGCCCCGAAATCAACAACCAGGGATGTGGCTGATTTTGGCTGATCAAAAAGGTATAGGACAAGCCATTGCCCAATCCCTCGCTCAACAAAACCATCAGTATTGCTTGTGCTATGCCAGTGAGACTAGCAAACAGCTAGATCCTCATACTTGGAACATTAACCCATCCTCCCCAGATAACTGGCAAAACTTGCTCCAAGAGTTAGCTGCAAACAGTGAATTACCTTTCCAAGGTATTATTCATCTCTGGAGTTTGGATACTGCTGACAGTAGTAATTTATCGCTAACCGCATTAGCGGCAGCGCAAGTGCTGATCTGTAGTAGCGTCTTGCATTTATTGCAAGCCTATCAAGTAAATAACCTTGCTAATGCCCCTCGTTTGTGGTTAGTTACCCAAGGTGCAACACCTGTATCCTCTAGCATTACAGGTGTCGGTCAAGCATCACTGTGGGGCTTAGGACGAGTCATAGCCTTAGAATATCCTGAACTGTGGGGAGGGCTGATCGATTTAGCACCAGCCGCCACAGCAGAAGAAATCCAAATGCTGCTCACAGAAATCCAAGCACCGGAAGCAGAAGACCAGCTAGCTATACACAACGATCAGCGTTACGTAGCGCGTTTGCGCCACAGCTTACCAGATGCGCCATTGTCGAACGTATCCTTGACCGCAGATGCTACTTACTTGATTACAGGTGGACTAGGAGGACTGGGACTAGAAGTAGCACAGTGGATGGGACAGCAAGGTGTGCGTCACTTGGTGCTGGTTGGCCGCAGATCAGCTTCAGATCAAGCCAGAGCCATGATTGAAGCTTTGGAAAAATCTGGGGTGAAAGTGTTAGTTGCCCAAGCAGATGTTTCCCAGTATGAAGACATGTCCCAATTGTTAGAGGAAGTCAAAATCTTGATGCCTCCTCTGAAGGGAATTATTCATGCGGCGGGTGTTCTCCATGATGGACTACTCATGCACCAAACCTGGGAGCGATTTACACAAGTTATGTCTCCCAAAATCGCCGGCACTTGGAATCTGCATACATTAACCCAAAATACCCCCTTAGACTTCTTCGTTTGTTTCTCGTCAGCTGCTGCCTTGTTGGGTTCTCCAGGTCAAGGTAACTATGCTGCGGCTAACGCTTTCATGGATGCCTTGGTGCATTACCGTCGTAGTTTAGGTTTACCCGGAACCAGTATTAATTGGGGAGCTTGGGCTGATGTCGGGATGGTAGCCAACTTACAAAATCAGCATCAGACTCGGTTGGCGGCTAAGGGGATGAGTCCCTTACAAATCGCACAAGGTTTACAAGTGCTAGGGCAATTGTTGGGACAAAGTAAATCTCAGGTAGGCGTATTACCAATTAACTGGTCAGATTTCCAACAGCAACTAGGATTAGGGCAAAAATTCCCCTTATTGGCAGAACTAATTGCAGTCGATGATGTTCAGCAATCAGCATCCAAATCAACAGATGGGGAATTTTTACAAAAATTACAGTCTGCATCCCCCAACAATGCTTTAGAGATGCTGACTGCTTACATCCAAGCGGAAATCGCCAAAGTTTTGGGACTACAGCGATCGCAATTACCCCAACGCAAGCAAAACTTCTTTGATATGGGGATGGATTCACTCACGGCTGTAGAACTGAAAAACCGCTTGGAACGCAGTCTGCAAATTTCCCTATCATCAACTTTATTGTTCAACTATCCCAACATAGATGCCCTAGTACAGTATCTAGCACAGGAAGTTTTAACAATAGCACTTCCAGCCGCATCAACCAATGAAGATATGTCATCAACGACAGCATCTTTAGAGGAAATTCAGGAACTTTCGGAGAGCGAAATCATGGCTCTCATTGCTGAAGAATTTGAAGCCCATCAGTAAGGAGAATTGCAGATTATTATGACTTCGCTGCCATCCGATACCAACCAATTATCAGCACTGCAACAATCGCTGTTTGTTGTGCAGAAATTGAAAACTAAACTAGCTGAGATCGAGTCAGCCAAAACAGAACCGATCGCCATCGTGGGTATGAGTTGTCGGTTTCCAGGTGGGGCTGATAACCCAGAAGCCTTTTGGCAGCTACTATATCAGGGAGTAGACGCGATCGCCGAAGTTCCTAGCGATCGCTGGGATGTCGATACTTACTATGACCCTAATCCTGATGCGCCAGGAAAAATTTATACCCGTTCTGGTGCGTTCTTAAAAGAGGTAGATAAATTTGACCCGCAGTTTTTCGGGATTTCTCCCCGTGAAGCCACTAATTTAGATCCCCAACAACGGTTATTGTTAGAGGTGAGCTGGGAAGCATTGGAAAATGCTGGACAACCACCTCAACAGCTAGCTAGTAGCCAAACCGGTGTCTATGTAGGGATTGGGCAAAACGACTATGCCCAATTGCAAATGAAATTTGGCGACCCGACGAGAATTGATACCTATAGTGGTACAGGTAACGGCTTTTGCTTTGCCTCTGGTCGATTATCTTACGTGTTGGGATTGCAAGGCCCCAACATGGCCATTGATACGGCTTGTTCATCCTCATTAATTGCCATCCATTTGGCTTGTCAAAGCTTGCGTGCTGGAGAATGTCACCTCGCCTTAGCTGGTGGTGTTCAGCTGGTTTTATCACCAGAAGTGACAATTTTTCTCTCCCGCGCCCATGCTTTGTCCCCAGATGGCAGATGTAAAACCTTTGATGCTAGTGCCAATGGTTACGGGCGGGGTGAAGGTTGCGGGATAGTTGTCCTCAAGCGTCTCAGTGATGCGATCGCCAATAACGACAACATCCTCGCTGTCATTCGTGGTTCGGCAATTAACCATGATGGGCCTAGCAGTGGTTTGACTGTTCCTAACGGTTTGGCGCAGCAGAAATTAATTAATGAAGTCCTGAAAAACGCCAAAGTTGAACCAGCACAAGTCAGTTATGTAGAAACTCACGGTACAGGCACAGCTTTAGGCGACCCAATTGAAGTAGAAGGATTAGGGCTGACCTTTGGTAAAGGGCGATCGCCAGAAAATCCCTTGATGATTGGTTCGGTAAAAACCAATATTGGACACCTAGAAGCCGCAGCAGGTGTAGCAGGTTTAATGAAAGTAGTCCTAGCTTTGCAAAACCAAACCATCCCACCACACCTGCACTTTCAGCAACCCAATCCCCATGTGAAATGGGATGAGTTACCGATTACTGTTCCCACTCAACCAGTTCCCTGGTTAGCAGGCACACAACCACGCATTGCTGGGCTAAGTTCCTTCGGGATTAGCGGCACAAATGCCCACATCATTATAGAAGAAGCACCTAAATTACCAGTTAAGACTCAAACATCAGCAGAACGTCCCCTACATCTACTGACGCTCTCAGCAAAAACTTCTAAAGCACTACAAAAACTTATACATCAATATCAATCACATTTAGTAGCCCATCCCGAACAAATACTAGCCGATATTTGCTTTAGTGCCAACACAGGACGCGAACATTTTGGCTATCGGTTGGGTGTAGTGGCGGCTACAGTGAATGAATTGGCTGAGAAATTCCAGACTTTGACGACGACAACAGAAGTCACTGGCGGATTTAGCAATCAAGTTGCAGTTAATACCCAGCCAAAAATCGCCTATTTAATGACAGGGCAAGGTTCGCAGTATGTAGGCATGGCAAAAGAACTCTACCACAGCCAACCCACATTCAAACAAGCCCTCGACAAATGCGACCAAATCCTCAGTCAGTACCTAGACACATCGATCCTCGACATCATCTACGCCAAAACAGAGACAAGCGATAAATTAGAGCAAACAGCCTATACCCAACCAGCACTATTCGCCATCGAATACGCCCTATGTCAACTGTGGCAAAGTTGGGGCATAGCACCCAGTACAGTCATGGGACACAGCGTAGGGGAATACGTCGCCGCCTGTATCGCGGGGATATTCAGTCTAGAAGATGGATTAAAACTGATAGCCGCCAGAGGTAGGCTCATGCAAGCCCTACCGCACAACGGCGCAATGGCAGCAGTCATGGCTGATGCTGGCTTAGTCAAACAACTGATTTCCCCAGAAATAGCCATAGCCGCCATCAACGCACCACAAAACACAGTCATCTCCGGCACAAAAACCGCAGTCAATGAGTTGTGTGGCAAACTCCACAACCAAGGCATCAAAACCACAGCCCTAGCAGTCTCCCACGCCTTCCACTCACCATTGATGCAGCCGATGTTGGCAGAGTTTGCACACATAGCCCAACAGATTAGCTATCATCCACCCCAAATCAACATCATCTCCAACATTACAGGAGAACTAGTCAGGGATGAGATGACCACAGCCGAATACTGGTGTCGTCATATCCTGCAACCAGTGCAATTTGCGGCGGGAGTCAGAACATTACAACAACTCAATTGTCAGATATGGTTAGAGGTCGGCCCCAAACCAGTGTTGTTAGGGATGGCGCGGCAGTGTTTGGATAACACAGAAGTTGATATTGTGGCATGGTTGCCGAGTTTGCGCCCAGGACAGTCAGATTGGCAGCAGATATTGGCGAGTTTGGCGCAGATGTATGTGGCTGGGGTGACAGTTAATTGGTCAGGCTTTGACCAAGATTATGGGCGACGGCGGGTGTTGCTACCGACTTATCCTTTCCAACGTCAGCGTTTTTGGGTGGATTTGCCCCAGCATCAAACCTCCCCAGCCAATCAAACTGCGATCGCCAACCTCCTACACCAAGGAGACACGGCAAAATTAATCGAGTTAGTCACCAAAGCCGGGAATTTTTCTCCTAAACAGAGTGATTTATTACCAGAAATTTTGGAAATTCTGGTCAAACAACACCACAAACAGTTAAATAAACCGGCTAACAATGATTGGCTCTATCGTGTACAATGGCAAGCCAAGCCACGGCAGGATCTGGCAACATCTCACCAAGTTACCCTCGGTAGTTGGCTAATTTTCGCCGATAGCGCAGGTGTAGGAGAAGCTTTAGCGGCTCAACTGCAACAGCAAGGTCAGCATTGCTTGCTTGTGTATCCGGGAGACAGCTATGCAGTCCAAAATGATGGTACTTATAGCCTCAATCCCAGCCACCCTGAAGACTTTGCTCAGTTAATTGCAGAGGTAGTCATTCCCAGCCCACTACCATTGCAGAGAATACTGCATATGTGGAGTTTAGATGCAGATCCAGAAACTGACTTAACGATCGCCACTTTAGCGCAAGCCCAAAATGTTGGTTGTGGTAGTTTATTGCATTTAGTGCAAGCATTAGTCAAACAGACAGGATTTGTGAGTCCGCCTAGTTTATGGCTAGTCACCAAAGGTGCGATGCCAGTGGAGACGAAATTACCAGCCATCGCGCAAGCTCCCATCTGGGGTTTTGGTCGAGTCATTTCTTTGGAATATCCCCAAATCTGGGGCGGAATGGTAGATTTAGCTGCGGATACCCCGCCTGCACAAGCCGCACAATTATTACTCGCAGAAATAGCGGATGCCCAAGGAGAAGACCATATCGCTTGGCGTTCAGAACAGCGATACGTCGCCCGGTTGGTACAACACAGTCGCACCGATAGTGTAGCGCTAACTTGGCGACCCGATAGTACTTACCTGATTACAGGTGGTTTGGGTGCTTTGGGATTACACCTAGCCCAGTGGATGGTAGATCAAGGAGTACGGCATTTAGTATTGTTGGCACGTCGTGCGGCAGCAGATGCAGCCCAGGCAATCATTCACAAATGGGAACAAATGGGTGTGAAAGTGCTGGTTGCCCAAGCAGATGTCTCTAATTACCAAGCAATGTATGAGGTATTCCAGGACATTCAAACCACAATGCCACCTCTGCGGGGCGTAATTCACGCGGCTGGTGTACCGGGAGTACAAGGGATTGCAGACATAGATATGGCAACCTTAAATCAAGTGCTGTATCCCAAAGTTCTGGGCGGCTGGATTTTACACACCCTTACCGCAGACATCGAGCTAGACTTTTTCGTTGGCTTCTCCTCCATTGCTTCCGTCTGGGGTTCTAAGGGACAGGCACACTACGCCGCCGCCAACCATTTTCTAGATATGCTGGCATATTATCGCCAATCCCAGGGCAAACCCACAGTGAGTGTTAACTGGGGGCCTTGGGCTGGTGGTGGGATGACTGGGGAAGAATCCCAAAGCTTACTCGACAAAATGGGCGTGACCGGGTTAGAACCAAGGTTAGCGATCGCCGCTTTAGAACAGTTACTTACAGGTGCATCTCCCCAGGTGACAGTTGCCAATGTCAATTGGCAAATCTTTAAAGGGCTGTATGAAATGCGCGGGCTTAGACCGCTATTCCAAGGCATCAGCGTCTCATCCCAGCCAACAGAAACAGCAGCACTCCAGCCATCGGCATTTTTAGAACAACTCCAAGCTGCACCAGCTACCAGTCGCCAAGAACTGTTAATCAACCACATCAAATCCCTAGTGGCTCAGGTGTTAGGCTTTGCTGCATCCGAGTTGCCCGATATCCAGACCGGATTTTTCGAGATGGGAATGGATTCCTTAATGGCAGTCGAACTCAAGAATCGCTTGGAGAAAAGCTTAGGTTTACCACTACCGGCAACCTTAGCCTTTGAAGCACCAAATATTCAAGACCTGGCGCGGTACTTAGCCACAGAAATCCTGGGTTGGGAAGACAGTCCAGATACAGCAGATGCAACCACCATTGATGCACAGACTATGGCACTGTTAGAAGTCGAACAACTGACTGACGACGAAGTGAGGGCATCAATGGCCCAGGAATTAGGAGAACTAGAATCGCTATTGAGGGGCAATTGATATGAGCAACATTCCTGGAAAAACCGAGCAACTTCCTGATGCCAAACGGCTGCTATTAGCCATCAAGGAAGCCAAAGCTAAGTTAGAAGCCGTTGAGCAAGATAAAACCGAGCCAATCGCCATTACTGGTCTGAGTTGTCGCTTCCCTGGTAGTGCCAATAATCCCCAAGCTTTCTGGCAACTGCTACAAAATGGTGTAGATGCAGTCACCCAAGTACCGCCAGAACGCTGGGATATCGATACTTACTACGACTCAGACCCCGATGCCCCTGGGAAAATGTATGCTCGTTACGGCGGATTTTTAGAGAATATTGACCAATTTGACCCACAATTTTTCAATATTTCTCCCCGTGAAGCAGTCAGTTTAGACCCCCAACAACGGTTACTGTTAGAAGTCAGTTGGGAAGCATTGGAAAATGCTGGACAAATTCCCGAACGGTTAGCTGGTAGCCTGACAGGAGTGTTTGTAGGCATTACCACCAACGACTACGTGCGCTGTTTAATTCAATCCGGCGAAGCTAACCCCATTGATGCTTATTACAGTACAGGTAATGCCCTGAATGCTGCCGCCGGACGCTTATCTTACACCTTGGGTTTAATGGGGCCCAGTATGGCTGTGGATACCGCTTGCTCTAGTTCTTTGGTGGCTGTGCATTTAGCTTGCCAAAGCCTACGCAATCATGAGTGTCGCCAAGCATTAGCAGCTGGTGTCAACCTCATCCTCGCACCAGAAAACACCATCGCCCTGTCCAAAGCCAGGATGATGTCTGTGCAAGGTCGCTGCAAAACCTTTGATGCTAGTGCAGATGGGATTGTACGCGGTGAAGGTTGCGGTGTGATCGTCTTGAAACGTCTTTCTCATGCGATCGCCGATGGAGATCATATCCTCGCCTTGATTCGGGGTTCAGCAGTCAATCAAGATGGGCCTAGTAGCGGTTTGACTGTTCCCAATAAAGCTGCCCAGCAAACCCTGCTCAAGCAAGCACTGACAGCAGCCAAAATCGCACCGACAGAGGTAAATTATATTGAAGCCCACGGTACAGGCACTTCCCTCGGTGATCCCATAGAAGTGCGCGCACTGGCTGGGGTGTTTGCAGAAGGGCGATCGCCAGAAAATCCTTTAAGAATTGGTTCCCTCAAAACTAATATCGGTCACTTAGAATCAGCCGCAGGTATTGCCAGTCTGATCAAAGTTGTCCTGTCTCTGCAACACCAAAAAATTCCCCCACATTTACATCTGCAACAACCCAGCCCATATATTAACTGGGATACAATACCTATTGTAGTAAATACTGAACTTACACCTTGGCAACCAGGTGAAAAACGGCGGATAGCTGGTGTAAGTTCCTTTGGTGCGAGTGGGACAAATGCCCATGTGGTCTTAGAAGAAGCCCCAGCTATTGCTATAGATACGACGGCAAAATCACTGTCTGAGCGATCGCTACATATCCTCGCTCTGTCAGCCAAAACACCCACAGCCCTGAAGCAATTAGCACAGCAATACCAACAACACATCAGCACCCATCCTGAGCAAAATCTGGCTGATATTTGTTTTAGTGCTAATTGTGGTCGCGGAGATTTTGGGCATCGTCTCAGCTGTGTTGTCAGTAGCCGTGATGAATTACTAGAGAAATTAGCTAACAATGCAGGTGTATGGACTGGAGAACACGAGGGCAGCACCCAGCCAAAAATCGCCTATTTAATGACAGGGCAAGGTTCGCAGTATGTAGGCATGGCAAAAGAACTCTACCACAGCCAACCCACATTCAAACAAGCCCTCGACAAATGCGACCAAATTCTCAGTCAGTACCTGGACACATCGATTCTCGACATCATCTACCCCAAAACAGAGACAAGCGATAAATTAGAGCAAACAGCCTATACCCAACCAGCACTATTCGCCATCGAATACGCCCTATGTCAACTGTGGCAAAGTTGGGGCATAGCACCCAGTACAGTCATGGGACACAGCGTAGGGGAATACGTCGCCGCCTGTATCGCGGGGATATTCAGTCTAGAAGATGGATTAAAACTGATAGCCGCCAGAGGTAGGCTCATGCAAGCCCTACCGCACAACGGCGCAATGGCAGCAGTCATGGCTGATGCTGGCTTAGTCAAACAACTGATTTCCCCAGAAATAGCCATAGCCGCCATCAACGCACCACAAAACACAGTCATCTCCGGCACAAAAACCGCAGTCAATGAGTTGTGTGGCAAACTCCACAACCAAGGCATCAAAACCACAGCCCTAGCAGTCTCCCACGCCTTCCACTCACCATTGATGCAGCCGATGTTGGCAGAGTTTGCACACATAGCCCAACAGATTAGCTATCATCCACCCCAAATCAACATCATCTCCAACATTACAGGAGAACTAGTCAGGGATGAGATGACCACAGCCGAATACTGGTGTCGTCATATCCTGCAACCAGTGCAATTTGCGGCGGGAGTCAGAACATTACAACAACTCAATTGTCAGATATGGTTAGAGGTCGGCCCCAAACCAGTGTTGTTAGGGATGGCGCGGCAGTGTTTGGATAACACAGAAGTTGATATTGTGGCATGGTTGCCGAGTTTGCGCCCAGGACAGTCAGATTGGCAGCAGATATTGGCGAGTTTGGCGCAGATGTATGTGGCTGGGGTGACAGTTAATTGGTCAGGCTTTGACCAAGATTATGAGCGACGGCGCTTGTTGCTTCCGACTTATCCTTTCCAACGTCAGCGTTTTTGGGCGGAAACTACTACCAATCAAATTTATGTAAAACCTGCTCGGCATGGGGCACAAAACAAACCATTACATCCCCTACTTGGTAGCAAACTGCCATCGGCATTAAAAGCGATACAATTTGAGTCAGAAATTCACCCAGATTCCCCATTATTTCTCAAGGATCACTGTGTTTATGGCAATGTGATTGTGCCTGGCACAGCTTATATTGAAATGGCTTTAGCGGCTGGGGTGAAAGTTTTTAAATCTGAGCGTGTAACTTTGGCGGATATTACAATTCATCAGCCATTGATTCTGTCTGCAAATACTAATCAGAAAGTGCAGTTAATTTTGACTGCTGAAGAGAGTTCTGCTTACTCCTTTGAGATTTTTAGTTTGGCATCAGATGAAGATGAAATTGATGCCACATGGCTACTTCATGCTGCGGGCAAAATCATCTTAGAAGAGCAGAATTTAGATATAACTCAGGTTGATTTAGCAACATTAAAACCCCAATATACTGAAGAAATTGCGATCGCAGATTACTATCAACAGTTGAGCGATCGCGGGTTGGATTATGGTACTAATTTTCAAGGGATTACCCAACTGTGGCGGCAGGCTGAAAATGTTTTAGGTGAAATTCAGTTACCTCCAGGCTTGACGACAACCGCCGCTAACTACCATCTCCACCCGGTATTACTCGATGGTTGCTTCCAAACTTTAGGTGCAATTCCCCAAGGTGACAATCAAGAAGACATTTACTTACCAGTTGGGGTAGAACGTCTGCGGGTTCATCGTCGCGCCGGCAATCATCTTTGGTGTCACAGTCAGAATTTGCGCCTGAAAGCAGAAAATCAAAAAGTTTTGGTGGCAGACTTAACTTTATTTGATGACAGTGGCGCGGTAATTGCGGAAGTTGAAGGTTTAGCGATTAGACAAGCCAGCCGTAAAGCTTTATTACGCAGCTTGCAACAAGATGTTAGCCAATGGTTATATCAAATTGCTTGGCAAGCGCAACCCCTAGATACTTCCGCCTTAGTCAGCCGCGAACAACCAGGAAGTTGGTTAATTTTTAGCGATCGCCAAATCGGTACTCAATTAGCTACACAATTAAATCAACAAGGCGATCGCACCATTTTAGTTACTCCTGGTGCTAACTTCCAGTGTGTAGATGCAGCAAATTATCAAATCAATCCCCTTGCACCGACAGATTTTCAGCGTTTATGCCAAGAAATTACCGCCAATCTGGAGTTTCCGGTGCGGGGCGTGGTGCATCTGTGGAGTTTGCTGGAAAACCCCCAGATGCAAACTTTACCAGAACTCAGTTGTGGTAGTACCTTACATCTTGTTCAAGCATTAGCGCGTGCTGGTTGGTCACAAGCGCGTTTATTACTAATTACGCAAGGTGCGCAGTCTGTCGGGACGATATCACCATTGCAAGTACAACAATCAGCGTTATGGGGGATGGGTAGAGTTATCGCCCTGGAACATCCAGATTTACAGTGCATTTGTCTAGATTTGGATGTGAGGGAAGACAACAATGTGATCGCTTCCCTAGTTACCGAATTATCAGCCCCAGACAAAGAAAATCAAATTGCTTATCGTCAAGGTCTGCGCTACGTTCCCAGACTCGTCAGACAGCAAGCGATCGCCGCCGCTACATCCGCCCCCTACCAACTGCGGCTGACCGACTACGGTATTCTGGAAAACCTCACCCTCGTACCCATGACAAGGCAGCAGCCAGGAGCGAATGAAGTAGAAATTGCTGTCAGAGCTACCGGCTTAAATTTCCGAGATGTGTTGAATGCCTTGGGTATGCTCCAGGAATATATTGAGCAGCTTGGTATTAAATCGGCCGCAGATTTACCTTTTGGTGGAGAGTGTGCGGGAATAGTGGTTGCTGTGGGCGAGAACGTCACCGAGTTTCAAGTCGGTGATCAAGTGATTGCGGCTCAGGCGATCGGTAGCTTTAGTAGTTATGTCATAGTGCCGACTGACTTTGTAGCCAAAATACCCGCAGGTCTTAGCTTTGAACAAGCGGCTACTATCCCCACAACCTTCTTAACTGCCCACTATGGCTTACATCACCTCGCCCAAATCAAACCCGGAGACAGAGTATTAATTCATGCGGCTGCAGGTGGTGTGGGTCAAGCTGCCATCCAAATTGCTCAACGGGCAGGAGCAGAAATTTTCGCTACCGCCAGTCCGGGGAAATGGGATTTCCTCAAAGCAATGGGTGTGGTTCACATCATGAACTCCCGCACTTTAGACTTTGCCGGACAAATCATGGCTGCTACCTCCGGTGAAGGTGTTGATATTGTCCTCAATAGCCTAAATGGCGATTTTATTGAGCAGAGTTTTAGGGTGTTAAAGGCAGGCGGTAAATTTATCGAAATTGGCAAAATTGGCATCTGGGATCAAAATCAAGCACAGGCTAAAAGACCGGATGTGAGTTATTTCCCGTTTGACTTACTTGATATTTCCGTCAATGAGCCAAGTAAAATCAAGACGCTGTTGACAGAACTGATGTCAGATTTTGCGGATGGCACTTTGGGCGCACTACCTCACAAAGTCTTCCCCATCCAAGATGTTGCCAGTGCCTTTCGTTACATGGCGCAAGCCAAACATATTGGCAAAGTCGTCGTTTCTCTGCCAGCAATTACCTCAGATGCGGAGACAACAACACCCCAACCCATCCGTGCTGACAGTAGCTATTTGATTACTGGCGGTTTGGGAGCGTTAGGACTGCAAGTGGCGCAGTGGTTAGTAGAACAGGGTGCAAAACATCTAGTTCTCACAGGTAGACGAGGTGCTACAGAAGAAACACGGCAGATTATCACCCAACTAGAACAGCAAGGAACGGAGGTATTGATTTTGCCGGCGGACATCTCGCAATTCGCAGATGTGTCGCAAATCTTGGCGAAAATTCAGGCTACCATGCCACCCTTGCGCGGAATTATCCATGCTGCTGGTGTCCTAGATGATGGGGTGATATTGCAGCAAACTTGGGAAAGATTGGCGCGAGTCATGGGTGCGAAGATAGCAGGTGCTTGGCATTTGCATACACTCACCCAAGATTTACCACTGGATTTCTTTGTGTGCTTCTCTTCTGTCTCCGCCTTACTGGGTTCTCCTGGTCAAAGTAACTACGCGGCTGCTAACGCCTTTATGGATGCCCTCGCACATCATCGTCGCGCCTTGGGTTTACCCGGTGTCAGTATTAACTGGGGCCCCTGGGCAGAAGCGGGGATGGCGGCACAATTAGACAAGCGAGACCATACACGCTGGGCAGCCCAAGGCATTAGTCCCATTGCTAGCCCAAAAGGGTTGCAGATACTGGCTGAGGTATTGGGGCAAAGCATCGCTCAGGTAGCAGTTTTAGCGGTAGATTGGGCAAAATTCCTGGGACAATTCCCAGCTGAAACTGCTCTCCCATTCTTAGAGGTGTTTACCCCGGCTACAGATACCTCCTCTGCTCAACAATCAGAGTTTCGTCAACAACTAGCAAATACACCACCTGAAGCACAAAAAGCTTTCTTAGTTGCCTATGTGCGATCGCACATAGGCAAGGTTTTAGGTTTAAGTCACGGCGACCAAATTGGTTTACATCAAGGCTTTGCCGATTTGGGTATGGATTCACTGATGGCGATAGAAATGAAAAATCGCCTACAAAGTAGTTTGGGTTGCAAAATGCCCACAACTTTGGCCTTTGACTATCCTACAGTCGATGCCCTGGTGAATTATTTAGCTACAGAAGTCCTCGGTATTGTCGAAACCACTCCTACCAGTGAACAATCAACTACAGACCAAGAAACTGAGGAGTTTTCACAAGCTTTAGAAGAGCTATCCCAAAACGAAATTGCCGACCTGCTGGCGCAAGAACTAGCGACTATTGAGGAGAATAAGGGGAAATGAGCAACGCCGCCAACACCAATTATCAAGCTTTGATGAAAAAAGCTCTCCTGGAGTTGCGGGAGATGCGTACCAAGCTGACAGCAATGGAAAATGCCAAAACCGAAGCGATCGCAATTATCGGTATGGGTTGTCGTTTTCCGGGAGGAGCTAACAGCCCAGAAGCATTTTGGCAATTGTTGGTCAATGGTGTAGATGGCATTTCCGAAGTGCCGGCAGACCGTTGGTCATTAGATACTTATTACGACCCCGACCCAGAAACGCCAGGGAAAATGTACACTCGCCACGGCGGTTTCATCGAGCATCTGTATGATTTTGACCCGCACTTTTTTGGTTTGTCGCCACGGGAAGCCGTCACCCTCGACCCCCAACAAAGGTTACTGTTAGAGGTCAGCTGGGAAGTCTTGGAACACGCGGCTGTCTCACCTGACCGACTTGTCGGTACTCCTACTGGCGTGTTTGTGGGTATTTGTAGCAATGACCACTCACAACTGTTACTCTCGCAAGATTTGCACGAGATTGATGCCTATGTCGGGACTGGTAATACTCACAGTGTGGCGGCTGGGCGATTATCCTATCTGTTGGGTTTGCAAGGGCCTTGCATGGCAGTGGATACAGCTTGTTCTTCATCCTTGGTATCGGTGCATTTAGCCTGTCAAAGCTTGCGCAATGGCGAGTGTGATTTGGCTTTGGCGGGAGGCGTGAACCGCATCATTTCCCCAGAGGTAACCATCAATTTTTGTAAGGCGAAAATGCTGGCTGCGGATGGTCGCTGTAAAACCTTTGATGCCAGTGCCAACGGTTACATCCGTGGGGAAGGTTGCGGTATGGTGTTACTCAAACGCCTATCAGATGCTGTGGCAAATGGAGACCAGATTTTAGCGGTGATTCGTGGTTCAGCCATCAACCAAGACGGGCGCAGTAGCGGTTTAACTGTGCCGAATGGCCCAGCCCAACAAGCCTTGATTCGGCAAGCCCTAGAAAATGCTGGCATCCAACCATCCCAAGTCAGCTATATCGAAGCCCACGGTACAGGTACATCTTTGGGTGACCCAATCGAAGTAGGAGCTTTGGGAGCAGTGTTTGACAAACATCACTCCCCAGAAAACCCACTAATGTTGGGTTCAGTCAAAACCAATATTGGACACTTAGAAGGTTCGGCAGGAATTGCCGGGTTAATTAAGGTAGTATTGGCACTGCAACATCAAGAAATTCCCCCACACCTCCATTTCCAACAACCCAACCCCTACATTAATTGGGATGATCTGCCTGTGAGTGTGGTTACCCAAAGAACACCGTGGTCAGTGGGAGACAATCCCAGGGTGGCGGGGGTGAGTTCCTTTGGTTTTAGCGGGACTAATGCCCATGTAATTCTAGCTGAAGCTAGCGGCGCGCCTGTGAAATCTGCGGAGGTTACCCCTAGTCATCACATCCTCACCCTATCCGCCAAAAGTGAGACAGCACTACTACAGTTAGCGCAGGAATATAAACACTACTTAGCCACTCATCCCGAGATCGATTGGAGTGATGTCTGCTTTACTAGTCAGATTGGGCGATCGCATTTTGCCCATCGCTTCAGTTTAGTCGCCTCCTCATCGGCCCAAGCCTGCCATCAGTTAGCTGATTTCGCTAGCCAACAGGAGACAATAGGGACTTGTCAAGGCTACGTGAGTGAAACTATCCCCAGTAAAATTGCCTGTCTCTTTACTGGACAAGGTTCACAGTATGTAAACATGGGTAAGGAATTATACAAAACTCAACCGAGTTTTCGTCAAGCCCTAGACCGTTGTGCGGCAATTCTCGATGCCTATTTAGGCAAACCATTATTAGAAATCCTTTATCCCAGTGATGGCAGTAATTCTGTTATTGATGAAACAGCTTATACCCAACCAGCATTATTTGCCCTGGAGTACGCTCTGTATCAATTATGGCAAGCTTGGGGTATCAAACCAACTGCGGTCATGGGTCATAGCGCCGGGGAATACGTGGCGGCTTGTGTGGCTGGGGTGTTTAGTCTGGAAGACGGGCTGAAATTGATTGCCGCACGGGCGCGACTGATGCAGGCATTACCCAGAAATGGCGGTATGTTGGCAGTCATGGCAGACGCGGCGCAAGTGAAAACTCTGATTGCCCCCTATGGAGAAAAATTAGCGATCGCTGCCATCAATGGCCCGCAAAACACTGTAATTTCCGGTCACAGCACCGCTGTCACTGCTATTGCCGAAATGTTGACTGCGGCTGGCATTAAAGCCAAACCATTACAGGTGTCACACGCTTTTCATTCCCCATTGATGCAGCCAATGTTGGCAGATTTTGCCCAGGTTGCTGCGGAAATTACTTATAATTTACCTCAAATTAATCTTATTTCTAACGTTACTGGCAAACCAGTCACCACAGAAATTACGCAACCTGATTACTGGTGTCGCCACATCCGGCAAGCTGTGGAATTTGCTGCCGGGATGACCAGTTTACAACAGCAAGGTTATGAAATTTTTGTAGAAATCGGCCCAAAACCCTTGTTGTTGGGGATGGGTCGCCAATGTTTACCAGAGGGTGTAGGTTTGTGGTTGCCTAGTCTGCGTCCTGAACAATCAGATTGGCAACAACTCCTCCACAGCTTGGGAAAACTATACGTCCGTGGGAGCAATATTGACTGGCAGGGATTTTATCAAGACTATAGCTACCGTCGGGTAGTGTTACCCTCTTACCCATTTCAACGCCAGCGTTACACGGTGGCTAACGCCAAAACCGCGCCAACAGTTAACTCCGAGCCAATCACACCCATTCTCCAATTGCTGCAAACAGGAGAAATTCAACAGCTAACTACCCAATTAGCCAATTCTTTCTCTCCCACAGAGGCGCAATTGTTGCCCAAATTGCTAAAGGTACTGATTGAGCAACACCAACAACAATTAGCTCACCTCAGCATCCCTGATTGGCTGTACGAAATGGCTTGGCAACCCCAAGCCGTCCCAACAAACACAATTCCCACTACTCCAGGACCGTGGTTAATCTTTGCAGATACCAAAGGCATCGCCGCAACCTTAGCAGAACGTTGGCAGCATCAAGGTCACACCTGTTTTGTAGTCTATCCAGGGGAAAGCTACTTACGGGAAGCAACTACAAACAGTTGGTACATTAACCCCTCCCACCCAGAGGATTATACCCGCTTGTTGTCAGAGGTAGTATCTCACACCAACTTACCCTTACAAAGGGTAGTGCATATGTGGAGCTTAGATACTGCCCCCACACAAGATTTGAGCTTTAACACCTTAGAAACATCACAGGTGCAAGGTTGTGGTAGCACGTTATATTTAGTACAAGCTTTAATCACATCCGCAGTTACCCCTCGCCTGTGGATTGTCACCCAGAATGCTATATCTGTAGGGCAGGAAACAGCACCCCTAGCAGTTGCCCAAGCTCCGGTGTGGGGATTGGGTAAGACGATCGCTCTGGAACATCCCGAATTATGGGGCGGATTAGTTGATGTAGCATCTGACACTACTATAGAGACAGCAGCCCAATTTTTAGCATTAGCGATCGCGTCTCATTCAGAAGAACAGCATTTAGCTTTCCGCAATGGACAGCGTTATGTTGCTCGCTTATTCAAACGTCCCCCCACCACCCCTCAACCAGTAACTTTCTCCAGCGACCATACTTACCTGGTTACAGGAGGGTTGGGCGGCTTAGGGTTAAAAGTAGCACAATGGTTAGTCGCACAAGGTGTGCGGCATTTAGTTCTCGTAGGCAGACGTGGCGCAACACCTGCGGCGCAGTCAGTCATTGAGCGTTTCCAAGCATCAGGAGTTGAGGTTTACGTCGGTCAGGCAGATGTAGCCCAGATGACAGCTACCCAGGAACTACTGAGTGCGATCACCAGTCAGATGCCACCCCTCAAAGGCATTATCCACGCGGCTGGTGTTTTGGACGATGGGGTATTACTCAACCAAAACTGGCAACGTTTCCAAACAGTCATGTCTCCCAAAGTCCAAGGCGCTTGGAATCTCCATGTTTTAACCCAAGATTTACCTTTGGATTTCTTCGTCTGTTTCTCCTCGAATTCTGCCTTACTTGGTTCTCCCGGTCAAGGTAACTATGCGGCGGCGAATAGCTTCCTCGACGCTTTAGCTCATTATCGTCAAAGCCAGGGGATGGCAGGTTTGAGCATCAATTGGGGGCCGTGGGCAGAAACAGGGATGGCGGCTCAATTAGCTCACCAAGACCAAACACGTTGGGCAAGTCAAGGGATTACGCCCCTAAGTTCTCAACAAGGTTTGCAAGTTTTGGGTAATTTATTGGGGCAAAAAATAGCTCAAGTCGGCGTGTTACCTGTTGACTGGTCGAAGTTCCTGCAAACATTTCCTGGCGGGACAGAATTACCTTTACTCTCAGAATTAGCCAAGCCATTCCTACAAGCCACCGCTAAACGCCCACAACTCACCAAACAAACAGAACTGTTGGCAAAATTGCCGGACGCATCCCCTAGCGATCGCCTGCAACTGTTGACGGATTACTTACAAGCCAAAGTCCGCACAGTGATTCGTCTCGACAGTTCCCAAACTTTAGATCCTCAGCAATCATTGCAGGAGTTGGGCATTGATTCTTTGATGACGGCTGAACTGAAAAACCGCATCAAAGCTGAACTCGATATTGATTTGCCTGTGAAAAAGTTCTTTGAGGCTAGCAGTATCGAGCAATTAGCTCATGTTTTAGAAGCAGAAGTAGGACTGAGTGGCGGTGTGAAAATCCCATCTTTAGTGCCGATTGTCCGTGATGGTGATTTGCCTTTATCCTATGCCCAGGAATTAGCTTGGGTAATGCACCAATTAGAACCACGTAGCGGTGTACTGCTGTTATTATCACGTGTGCGTCTGACTGGTGATTTGCAAATTCCTGTGTTAGAGCAAAGCTTAAATGAGGTGATTCGCCGTCACGAAAGCTTGCGTACCACTTTTGCGATCGCAGACAATGGCGAACTCCGGCAAATCATTAACCCCAGTCTGAAGATTAATCTATCGGTAATTGACTTGCGGCATCTGCCAACAGCCGAGCGCGAACAAGAAATGCAGCAATTGGATGCAGAAGATGCTCAAAAACCCTTTGATTTAGCTCATGAACCCTTAGTCCGGGCGAAGTTGCTGCAACTGGGAGAGCAAGAATATTTACTTCTTCTCAGCTTGCACCACATCGTTGCCGATATTTGGTCTTTAGGGATATTCGTCCAAGAATTAGCTGTAATTTACCGAGCCTTTGCCGATGGTGCAGCGTCACCCCTACCAGAACTGCCCATCCAATACGGAGATTTTGCCGTTTGGCAACGTCAATGGCTGCAAGATGATGTCTTGCAACAGCAACTCGAAAAATGGCAAGCCCAAGTCGGTCGTGATCTGCCTGTGGTAGAACTGCCCAGTGATTATCCGCGACCCAACGTCCCCAGTTTCCGCACTGCGATTCAATTTGATGTTCTGCCGCAGGAGATGGCTGTATCACTCAAAGATTTGAGTCGTCAGGAAGGGGTGACTCTGTTTATGTTGATGACATCTGTCTTCAAAATTTTGCTGTGGCGCTATACAGGTCAAGCTGATATATTATTAACATCGGCGATCGCTAACCGCAGTCGGGCAGAAATTGAGCATCTCATCGGCTTTTTCGCCAATGCCATTGTTTTACGTACCGACTTGTCAGGTAATCCCACCTTCCGAGAATTACTGGAGCGGGTGCGGACGGTAACATTGGAAGCTTACGCCTACGAGGAATTACCCTTTGTCAAATTAGTAGAAGCATTAAAAGTTGACCCGAAACAAGACCCTTTGGCGCGGGTATGGATTGATATGGTCAGTGCTGCCGTAGACGAAATCGAAATGCCCAACTTAAAGGCAGAATTTGCGATTTCTAACGGTGGTTTTGGTTCAAAATTCGACCTCTTGCTAGCCATAGCTGAACACAACAAGACACTACATCTCAAATGGATTTACAGCACAGACTTGTTTGCTGAGAGTACCATCACACGACTGTCTGCCCATTTCCAAGCTTTATTAGCAGATATTATCGCTAACCCAGAACAGCAACTAGAAGATTATTCCCTGTTAACGGTGGCAGAACAGCAACAACTCATCGGTACACCAGAAAACACCACCAGCGATGACGAAGCGCAACTGCTAGCGCAGTTAGACGAACTTTCTGATGAGGAAGTAAATGCTCTACTCAACCGGATGTTAGCTGAATAGGTGACAGGTGATAGGTAACAGGGTAAAGGCAAGGAGTCAATTATGAGTAATGTTTCTAACCAGGTACAGAACCTTTCAGCCGAGCAGAAGCGAGCAATGCTGGCTAAACTGCTGCAAGAAAAAGCAAAAAAAACGGCTGAGGGACAGTGCATTCATCGGTGGTTTGAGCAGCGTGTGGCACAAACGCCAGAAGCGGTGGCAGTAGTGGCGGGTGATCACCAATTCACCTATCGCCAACTCAACCAACAAGCCAACCAACTTGCCCACTATCTGCAAACTCTAGGCGTTGAGCCAGAATCCTTTGTAGGTGTGTGCATGAATCCTGCTTGGGAAACTGTGGTGACAGTATTGGCTATCCTCAAAGCTGGTGCGGCTTATGTCCCCTTGGAATCCCATCTCATCCCAGAACAAATTAATTTCATCCTTAAAGATATCCAAGCGTCGGTAATCATTACTCAAGAGCATTACCAAGCTTATTTTTCCGCCTATCCCACCATCTGCATCGAGAAGGATTGGCAGGAAATTAGTAAATATAGTGAATCCGATTATATCAGTACAATAGCGGCACAAAATCTAGCAGCAGTAATTTATACCGGAAAATTAGGTGTAGCTGTTGAACATTACAGTTGGTATCAGCGTATCGATTGGTTGCAACAAAAGTGGCAATTGTCTGTATCCGATGCGGTTCTCTACAAATCACCCTTAACCACAGCCTCGGCAATTTGGGAAATCTTCTGGCCTTTGGTAACTGGGGGCAGGGTGATAGTTGCTACTACGACTGATAATCCAGCAAGTTTCACTGAGTTAATTGCTGCACATCAAATTAGCTGGGCGCACTTTGTCCCTAGCGAACTAGGGCTTTGGCTAAAGTCTTTAACAGCGACAAGTAACCAAGATTTGCGATCGCTCCGGGGAATTATCTGTAGTGGTGAGCCACTATCCCAAACCTTAGTCGAACAGTTTAACCAACAATTAGACTGTGAACTTTACTATGTCTGGAGCTTACCAGAAACTGGGGGTGAAATCACTTGGCAACTATGTCAGTCAGGTAACGAACGCAATTTCCAACCAGTGGGTCGTCCGCCCAATAAATCTGTTTATATTTTAGACCAGTCACAAAAATTACTTCCCATCGGGCTAATTGGGGAAGTGTGTGTGGCAGGTGCGGGTTTGGCGCGGGGCTACTTCCATGCTATTATCCAGACTTCCCAAACATTTATTACCAATCTTTTCACGGAAAATACTCGACTATACAAAACTGGTGAACTGGGACGCTTACTAGACGATGGTAGTTTGGAGTTAACCGGATTTCGGCAACGCCAAGCCTGGATTCGTGGTTTCCGCATCGATTTGCCGATAATTGAATCCACTTTACTTACTTCCCCCATCGTGGAAGATTGTCGAGTCATAGCCAGAACCAGCATTGCAGGCGTATCGGAACTGGTGGCTTATGTGGTACTATCCAGCCCATCTTCCCCAGCACAGTTACAAGTTTACTTACAAAATCTCCTACCTGCTTATCTGCTGCCTCATGCCTACGTCTCAGTTACTGCCCTTCCCCTCACCGCCACCAGACAGATAGATGAAGCCGCTTTGACTCGCTTGACAGTGATTGACTCAGAGTTAGTACAGAAGTGGGAAGAGAAATTGCGATTGCTCCCAGCCGTTGAGCAAGTGGCAGTTGTCACCCCAGAACAATCCAAAATCTCTCCGCCTCTGCATTTGTGGGATTTGCTGGCGGAGTGTAAGACCATTACTAGAGATGAACCAATTACAGTTCCTACATCTGAATCCGAGATTGTTAGTCAACCCCAGAGCAAAAAACTAGCGATTAGCGATGGCGGGAAACTGCACATCACGGCTGATACACCCACAACTCTGCCGCAAATTCTCCAGTATTCTGCCCTGGGGATGGCAATCCAGGGGATAACTTATATTCAACCTGACGGCACAGATAGTTTTCAATCTTACCCTTCTTTATTAGCAGATGCCGAGAGGATTTTGGCTGGACTGCGCCGTTATGGTTTAAAACCACAAGATAAAGTTATTTTTCAACTAGAACAAAACCAAGATTTTATTCCGGCTTTTTGGGGGTGTGTGTTGGGGGGTTTTGTCCCTGTACCCGTAGCTGTTGCACCCAGTTATGAGCAATCGAATAGTGCGATCGCCAAACTCCAAAATGCTTGGCAAATGTTGGATCAGCCTCTGGTTCTCGCTAGCGATAAAATCGTCTCACCTCTATCAAACTTAACGCAGGCTTTAAATTTAGAGAATTTTCAAGTTGCATCCATTGCACAGTTGCGTCAGCCAGAACCAGACCATAACTGGCATCCTAGTCAGCCGGAAGATGTGGCTTTAATCATGCTCACTTCGGGTAGTACAGGTATGCCCAAAGGCGTATTACTCAAGCATCGCAACTTATTAAGCAGAACTATTGGCTCAATTCAAATTAACGATTTTTCCAGTGCAGACATTACTTTAAACTGGATGCCTTTAGACCATGTGGCGGGGATTATCTATTTTCATATCCGGGATGTGTATTTGGGTTGTCAGCAAATTCATGCTCCCATCGAACTAGTTTTACAAAATCCCCTAAAATGGCTGGATTGGATTGAGCAGTTTCAAGTCACTGTCACCTTTGCACCGAACTTCGCCTTTGGTTTAATCAATGACAAGGCCACAACAATTAAACAACAACATTGGGATTTATCTTCAATTCGGTATGTCTTAAATGGGGGCGAGGCTATAGTCGCCAAAACAGCAAGGCAATTTTTGGAATTATTAACTCCCCACGGACTACCAGCTACAGCGATGTTTCCCGCCTGGGGTATGGCAGAGGTATCATCGGGTGTCACGTATTCCCACAATTTTGGTCTTGACTCCACCAGTAATGATGATTCCTTTGTGCAAGTGGGCGTGCCAATTCCTGGGGTGTGTTTGCGAATTATCGATCACCGAAATCAGGTGGTGGAGGAAGAGACAATTGGTCACTTACAAATTAGTGGTTTGACTTTGACCTCTGGCTATTACGGCAATCCAGAACTGAACAAAGGAGCATTTACAGAAGACGGTTGGTTTATTACAGGTGATTTGGGTTTCCTGCGCAAAGGGTGTTTAACTATCACCGGTCGTGCCAAAGATATCATCATCATCAATGGCAATAATTATTACAGCCACGAAATCGAAGGAGCAGTCGAAGAACTAGAGAATATCGAGGTCTCCTATACTGCTGCGGTGGCGGTACGTCAGCTAGATAACAATACTGACAATTTAGTCATATTCTTTAGTCCGGTTGTCGCCGATGACACAGAGATTTTAAAGACATTCAAAGCTATTCGCTCCCATGTCATCCAAAAAATCGGTGTCAATCCTGACTATCTTGTACCAGTAGCTAAAGAAGTCATCCCCAAAACCTCGATTGGCAAGATTCAGCGATCGCAACTCAGCAAGAGTTTTGCTACTGGCGAATTTAATGAGATTGTCAAAAAGTTTGACATTTTAATGGGGAACAGCAACACTCTCCCCAATTGGTTTTATCAAAAAGTTTGGCAGCACAAACAAGCCTCAAACATCGCTAGTGTCATGCCCACAGGCACAACCTTAATTTTCGTCGATGGTTTAGGGTTGGGAGAGTGGATCAGCACTCAGCTAGAACAGCAGCAAATACCTTGTATTCAAGTGGCGATCGCCTCGGAATTTGCCAAAATTGCTACCAATAAGTACAGTATTTCGCCTAATAATCCAGACCACTATCGCCTATTGCTAGAGTCTTTGGCTCAAAAGGTCCATAAAATTAGCCAAATTTTACACCTGTGGACATACAACAACTATACCGAAATTGCGAGTTTGGCAGATTTAGCAGCAGCACAAGCGATCGCCACTAATAGTCTACTGTTTTTAGTGCAAGCCTTGGCACAGGTGCAAGATTCTAGTCAGCCAGTCCAGTTACAGGTCATTTCTAGCTACGTCCAAGGAATTTCACCCGATGACCCCATCGCCTTTGCCAAATCGCCAATGCTCGGTTTGGTGAAAACCATTCCCCAAGAAATGCCTTGGTTGAGTTGTCGTCATCTCGACTTACCAATCACACCAGTAGCCACAAATGGTGCATACATTTTGTCAGAACTATTAACAGCTACCAAAGCACGAGAAGTAGCTTATCGAGATGGTAAGCGTTTAATCGCTCGACTCGCGCCAGCCGATTTCTCTCATGCAGCCAAACAGTCTCTACCGTTCAAAATCGGTGGAATGTATTTACTGACTGGTGGCTTGGGGGATATTGGCCTAGAGTTAGCCCAGTATCTTTTACAAACCTACCAAGCGCAATTGTTGCTCATCGGTCGCACTCCCCTATCACAAATTAAAGAATCGGCGAAACTAGCAGCTTATAAAAGCTTGAGCCAGTTAGGAGGAAAAGTTGAGTATCATGCAGTAGATGTTTGTGATTTAGCTCAATTACAACAGATTGTGAGCCAAGCCGAGTCACAATGGAGTTGTCAACTGGATGGGATCATTCACCTTGCAGCCGTTTACCAAGAACATTTACTCACTGAAGAAACATCAGATAGCTTTGCTGCAACCCTCAAACCAAAAGTGATCGGCACTTGGGTTCTACATCAACTACTCCAAAACAAACCCAGTAGTTTATTTATCAGTTTTTCTTCTGTTGCCAGCTTCTTCGGCGGAGCAATGGTAGGTGCTTATACAGCCGCCAACAATTTCCTAGAAAGCTTCTGTCAATCCCAGCGATCGCAAACGGCGTTACAGAGTTATTGTTTTGCTTGGGGTAGTTGGGAAGGCTTGGGTATCAGCCGCAATTCCCAAATGAACAAGCTCACCCAAGCACGGGGTTACAGTGTCATCTCAGCTAAACAAGCTTTGTACTCATTGTTAGCTGGTTTACACCACAACCAACCACATTTATTCATCGGTTTAGATGGTAACAACCCCAATATTCGCCGATTTGTCGATACAGATGTAACAAATGTGCAGTACCTATCTGCATATATGACTGCAAAAGAACAGCTAGCGATAGCCGAAATGCAAAGCATAGAAATATGTGATCGCTTCCAAACTAAGAGCAGTTGTGATTTCATCCACCTAGAAACCTTGCCCCTGACGGATACAGGCGAGATTGATCAAGCACAACTCATCGCTTTAGCTAGTCAGGCGCAACATCTATCTCAAACTAAAGTTGCACCCCGTACAGCCGTAGAAGCTCAGATTGTCGAGATTTGGCAAGAAATTCTTGGTGTCCCACAAGTAGGGATCTACGACAACTTCTTTGAATTAGGTGGTAACTCTCTCGTAGCAGTGCAGCTAATTTCAAGGTTACAAGCTAACTTTAAAGTCGAGTTAGCCTTGAGTAACTTGCTCACAGCCCAAACTGTCGCCGATTTAGCCGCGCTTCTAGAGCAACCCACGGCTAATTTTGCTTCTCCCCTAGTGGCAATTCAACCACAGGGTGAACAAACCCCATACTTTTTCATCCACCCCATTGGCGGTAATATCATCTGCTACGGGGAATTAGCGCGTCATCTTGGCAATCAACAACCTGTCTACGGCTTGCAGTCACCAGGGTTAAGCGGTAATAGCCAACCCCTCAAGAATATTGCAGAGATGGCAACTAGCTATATATCTGCTATCCAAACCATCCAACCCCAAGGGCCATACTACCTGGGTGGTTGGTCACTCGGTGGCATCATCGCCTGGGAGATGGCGCAACAACTACAAGCAGCAGGACAGGAGGTAGCCCAACTCGTACTCATTGATAGTTATGCTGCACCGATGTTAAATATTCCCCAAAACCAGGATCGCGCCACACTCATAGCTACGGCCTTGGAAGATTTGGGTAAAATCGCTGGCAAGAAAGTGACTTGTGCGATCGCCCACATGCAACAGTTGAGTTTAGATGAGCAATTAAAATATGTCCGCGCCCAAGCCCAACAAGCCAACCTCATCCCAGCCGATTGCAGCCTGGAGCAAATACGACAAATCTTAGAAGTATTCCAAGCCAATCACGAAGCTTGGTATGCTTACGCCCCCCAGTCTTATGTTGGCAATGTCACACTGTTCTCTGCCAGTGAACAGATTCCCCAAGCCAAGCAAGACGCTGTGCAGTACTGGAGCAAGATGGTTACTGGTCGTGTAAATGCTTACAACATACCTGGTAATCATTACACCATCCTGCAACCACCCCAAGTTCAAATTCTCAGCGAAAAGCTGAAATAACGGGCAAAAGGTAAAAGGCAAGTCATCTTTTACCTTCTTCATGCCCAGTCCCCAATCCCTTTAATTTTAGGAGATCACTTTAAATGCACCCTTTAATCAGACGCTTTTTGATGTGGAACTTCCAAGAACGCACCAACAGAGTTGTGAATATACTCAAACCGCACCTCCAAGGTGCGACGCTGGACGTTGGGTGTGGAAATGGAGATGTTACCAAGCACCTCAACCATGACAATATCATTGGTATTGATGTCTACGAACCGATCAACCCCCGCATTGAAATCAAGTTATTCGATGGGGTGCATATTCCCTTTGAAACACAATCCTTTGATACTGTATTGTGTACTACATCACTGCATCACGTTGATGAACCTGCGGCATTAATCGCAGAAATGAGACGGGTTGGTAAAAAACTCGTGATTTTAGAAGACAATTTTGATAATTTTATTCGGCAACAATCAGTGTTGCTACTTCATGCGATCGCCTATAAAATTCTCAAAATCCCTTACGAAGCCGAAAAATTTAAATCGCGCCAAGTTTGGGAGCAGTTCTTTACAGAAAATGGTTTGAGAATAGTTGGTTGCACCAAACACAGCACAATTGTACCATTGTGGCCTTTCTTGGGACATTATCTCTTCATCCTCGAACCTGCGGAAATTCTCCAATCATCGCCATCCCAGAGCGAAAAATCTCTAGAAGCGATTCACCGTTAACTCATCAGGAACACTATGCAATGGCCGCTTTATGCTGTGGGAGCATTTGGATATTCCCTGCTCTACACAGCATTACTTCTCATGCACCTCTATCGCTATGACCCAGGCGAACCTAACCCCTACGGTTTGCCAGTCTTAGCTTCTTCTGCTCTTGTAGGCATAGCTGCATTAATTGGTAGAATTTTCAACCCTGTGGCGAGTCTGGTAGTAGGCTATCTTTCTGACCAAAACCGCAGCCCTTGGGGACGACGACGGCCTTTTATGGCGTTAGCTATCTTACCAATGTTAGCTGGGTTTGTTTTGGTTTTCACTCCACCTTGGCCATATCGTCATATAGGTAATGCTATTTACCTGACCATCACACTCACTCTGTTTTGGCTGTCTTATTCTGCTTACATGGCCCCTTATCTGGCGTTATTAGCAGAAATCACTCACACAGCACAACAGCGCATACGTCTATCCACCTTAGTCGCACTTTCTAACTTACTAGGATTTGGCGGTGCGGCGATCGCTGCTCCTATTTTAGTAGCTAAGTTGGGATTTCTGCCAATGGTTTTAATTGTCGGTGCAGTTGGTTTTACTTGCTTAATTGCACCATTAGCCATCAAAGAAAATTATCATCTACCCGCACCAGAACGTTTACCTTTTTGGGAGTCCTTAAAAACTGTTAGCCAAAATCAAATCTTTCGTCCCTATATTGTCAGCCAAGTGTTCATGTGGATGACAGTTAGTATTATTTTTGTTTGCACCAATTATCTAGTAGTTGCTTTACTTGGTCAAGATATTAGTTTTGGTAGCCAACTCAACAGTGCCTTAATAGGTGGCATCTTCATCGGTTTCATTCCAGCTAACTCATTAGTCAAGCGATTCGGTAAAAAATCCCTGCTTCAGTATGCTCTCATAGCCCTTGGTTGGACATTATTAGTATTAAGTATCTACTTTGTCCAAGCCAGAGATACCTTATGGTTATGTTTAGTAGTCATCGCTATTTGTGGTTTAGCTATGTCTGTATTGATGCTTTTACCAAATGCAATTTTGGCAGATATTATCGATGAAGATGCTGCCAAAACAGGTGTACAGCGTAGTGCTATCTACTTTGGTATTCAAGCGATGGTAATGACCGTTAGCTCTGGTTTTGCTTCCATGTTTGCTGGGCTAGCTCTGCTCTTGGGTAAGACCGAGAGTCATCCTTTAGGAGTACAATTAGTTTATGCTTTAGCTGGGTTTTTCGCCTTAGTTTCTGCACATTTATTATCAGCATACACCATCAAGCATTAATCACCAAATACATGAAAAAATCAGTCTCATCATCCGTACTTCCGAATGGGATGAAAGCCTTCTACCTAAATAAAAATGAGATGCAATTTATTTATGATGAAATACCCAACTATTTTAAGCACGGTATAGCAGTTCATGAAGGTGATACAGTATTTGATGTCGGAGCAAATATCGGTATTTTTTCCCTATATGTAAATCATCAATATCATCAAAATGTTAATATCTATGCTTTTGAGCCAGTACCATCAATTTATCAAGTTTTACAACTAAACTTTCAGCATTTAGCCAATGATAAAATTAAACTTTTTCCTTGTGGACTTTCACTAGCATCTCAAACTGTCACCTTTGCCTATCATCCAAATGCACCGGCAATGTCAAGTGCCTACTTTCCCAATTTGTCCCCAGAGGAAATTGACAAATATAAAACTTCCATGCTCCGCAATCTCAAAGATGCACCTGATTATATTCGTCGCTTACGTTGGGTTCCACCATTCTTACGCACATATATTCTGGAAAGAGCAATCCAGAAAACTTTTCAAGTAGAACAAGTCACTTGCAACTTAAGAAGTATCTCCGAAATTATTGATGAATATCACATTCAAACAATTAATCTCTTAAAAATAGATGTCGAAAAAAGTGAATTAGATGTACTTTTAGGAATCAATCCGAAACATTGGTCGAAAATCATGCAGCTAGTCATGGAAGTACACGACATAGATCATCGAGTGGACAAGATTAAAGCTTTACTCCAAGAGCATGGATTTTCTAAGATTATTTTGGAACAAGAACCTTTTCTTCAAGGATCACAATTATATAACCTTTACGCCTTGCGGTAAAAAGAGCAAAGGTTTGTAGTTGCGCTGTCTTAGTCATCTCAACCATAAGTATTCACGCAAACATACTAACTAAAATCTGGGAGTTCCCAGCTTATTTTAAATTTGGAGCAAAGCAACGTGACCCACTTTGGTATTATCTGTCCTGCCGTATCTGGACATCTCCATCCTATGACAACCTTGGGATATGAACTCAAACAACGTGGTCATCGTGTAACTTTAGTTGGCTCATTGGATGCTCGTAGTAAAGCACTAGCAGCAGGATTAGAATTTAGAGCTATTGGTGCATCTGCATATCCTGAAGGCTCAGTAGCTGCTTTTTCTGCTCAACAGGGGAAACTCAGTGGACTTGCGGCAACACGTTATACTATCAATTGGGCTACTGAGTCTACAATTATGCTACTCAAAGAAGCTCCACTTGCTATTAAACAAGCTGGTATTGACGCTTTATTGATAGACCAGTTTTCACATGCAGGCGGAACGATCGCCCAACATTTAGATATACCCTATATTAGTAGTTGCTCTTGTTTGATGCTCAATCAAGAAGCTAGTGTTCCTCCCTATACGACTACTTGGCAATACAATCCAGCTTGGTGGGCGCGTCTGCGTAATCAAAGTCTATATCAATTGTTGAATTTTTTTGGCAAACCCATTCGTCAGGTAGTCGCTGATTATCGTCGCCAGTGGAAGTTACCGCCATATTCCCATCCTAATCAAACGTATTCACAATTGTGTCAAGTTTGCCAGCAACCTGCTGAATTCGAGTTTCCCCGGCAAAAGTTACCTAAATCTTTCCATTTCACTGGGCCTTTTCATCTGCCAGCTAGTCGAGAACCAATTCCTTTCCCTTGGGAAAAGTTAACCGGACAACCGTTAATTTACGCCTCTCTAGGAACTCTGCAAAACCGCTTGCAAGGCATTTTCTACGATATCGCTCAGGCTTGTGTTGGTCTAGATGTTCAGTTGGTAATTTCTTTAGGCGGTGGAATGGAAGAAGAATCAGTCCCCACCTTACCAGGAAATCCTCTCGTAGTTCGATACGCACCGCAACTAGAATTACTCCAAAGTGCTACTCTTTGCATTACTCATGCAGGTATTAACACTGTTTTAGAAGCTCTTAGCCAAGGCGTACCGATGGTTGCCATTCCGATTACTGGCGACCAACCAGGCGTAGCAGCACGTTTAGCATGGGTAGGAGCAGGTGAAGTCATACCCCTGAAACGCTTGCATGTGCCTTTATTACGTCGTGCGATTGAGCAAGTCCTTACCGATCCTAGCTATCGTCATCATGCTATTAGATTAAAAGAGGCGATCGCTCGCTCTGGGGGTGTCAAACGATCTGCCGATATTATTGAACAAGTCATCTCTACAGGAAAACCTGTATTAGCTTCACCATAAATTTAGCTATTTTCTCAATACCAATTTTGGATTCCAAGTTCAAAAAATCATTATTTCTTTTTTGAATTTTACCTGTATTGTACACGTTATAGGTATTGAGCCGAGATACGTGTAAAAACCTGCAAGATGGTCTGGAAACCGTTGCTATATCTACATTTCAAAGATTTCTGGTGGGAGATTAATAGCAGCTTCTAATTTGCAGGCTATTGTTAGGGGGGAAGAGGTTGTAGCAATGCCAGCGATTAAGTTTTGCCCCCAATGTTGGAATCCTGGGGGTGCTGCTGATCCGATGTGGGGAAATATTAGAGCTAAGTTTTGTTATCTGTGCGGTACGCAGTTGCGGGCTAGTTGTCGGAATTGTGGTGAGTTGGTGGCGTCGTTGAGGTATAAATTTTGTCCATTATGTGGAAAGCCTTATAAGGATGGAAGTGGAAATCGCTGAAAGCTATATCTAGCAATGCTTTCCAGACTATCTTGCAGGTTTTTACACGTATCTCGGCTCAATACCGAGTTCATCCAGAGCGATCGCTTGTGGTCATGATGGAAAGTGCCAATAACGATGGCTGAAACCCTGATTATTTCCTCAATTTTCATTCATTTTTCGGTCTACTGACATTTTCAGAGTGACTAACTGCGATTACATAACTACTGTGTCAAACGCTAGTATTCGATTCTCTAAACTGTTCCTTGAGAATCAATCCCGACCAAAGTGTAAAACCCAAAATAGCTAAACCTGTCAGTCCGTCAGTCAAAATGAAGAAGTGCATCTTCATGGAAAACTCAGACATAGTTCCGTAGAAGTAATGCCCTAAACTATCTAAACCAGTAAATGAGTAGATAGCTAAACATAGGTATGCAAACCAAAATCTTCCGCTTTTATATAAAAAATAACCAGCAATACCAACTACTGTCAAAACTAGCCATGCAATGTAAACTGAGGGCAGAGTAATCCAATCAGGTTGAGGGTATTTCTCAAAGTCAAGATAGTTATCTGTGAAGTGAATACCTGTAGAGACGATACAGGCAATCATCAGAATTTTCAGTAAAAATTGATGTTTGATTTCGGGATTCATTAAGTATTGATCTCTATCAAAATGGTTATTAATATGACTGTCAGCGGTTAACTAGCCTCATGACTAGGGGCGCTGTAGCCGCAGCGCCCCTACTTGTAAAATTCTCCCACTGTTTGTGTCAATTCATCCACCAATTCTGCAAGACCATTTATTTTTCAGGCTTTGGTTTTTGACCTTGAGAACACCGATCAAACCACTCTTGGTATTTTTTCTGAGTTGACTCATCTGCAACAGTAATTGCTATTCTCACCTGCTGACATCCATGATTGCGTTCTAAAGCGATCGCGTTCAAAAGTAAACTAGCAATTTTAGGAGAGGTAAATTCACCACTCACTGTTAAACCACTATCAACAGTACTAACTTCATAACTGTCTCTTATGGTTAACTCAATATCAGAAATTTCTCCTGCTGATAAGTCAATCTCTGCAAGTTGTTTATGTTCTGGGCTAACTTGTTCTATAATCAATTTCTCACGCCGGACAGGAACTTGTATCATCCGGGTTTCTATTTCCTTGCGAACAATTACTTCACCAATTTTACGTTTGCTACTATCAATTACTAGCCGTTCTTCAAGTAAACGAATAATTGTTTCTTCGTCAACTTCTGCTAAATTTGCTGTTTCTACCTGGCTGTCTGTTGTTTGACTATTAGCTGGCTGCTCAATTGATTGATCTGAGATATGCTGATAGCCTGCTGTGTTTGTTCCTTGATGTTCAGGCATATGCTTGATTTCTGAATGATTTATGTCTAAGTAAATAGATTTGGTTTCATTGTTAACTGTTTTGATTTTTTGACTTTTCAAAATCACTAATTGATGTCTATCAACCGATTGCTCATCTGTTTGTATACTATTTTGATCTATCTGCTGGTCTATGACTAAGTTTAACTGGAGATTAGCATCTAAAATCAAATCCTTTACTTTACCTACTAGTTGACCTTGACTATCAATTACATCGAAATATTTCACTCTATTTTTCAATATTCCTAGTAAGTTACGAATACTATTTTTTTGGTTAAGTTGTTCAAGATTGCTTGCCATTGCTTGGCTATTCATAAATATTATTGACTAAATATATAATCTTGTAGACTGATAACTGATAAGTGTCATCAGTCATCAGTCTACACAATGTTTTATGTCGAACACCTATCAATTAGCGTTCTTCCACTGGAAGACCAGGAGCATTGATATCTAATTCTTCACGACGTATAGTTTCTTGAGCCTCAACTGTGTCATGGTCTACAACTTTTTTAACTCTGATTTCTTCACGCACAACTGCTTCTTTGCGAATGTCAGGAGTTTCTTCATGGAGTTCTACGCGAATAACTTCACCTTCACGGAAGTCAGCTTCACCAGGGGAAACAGCTTGACCTGCGCCTGTTGGGGTTATACGTTCAATAACAAGACGTTCTGTTTCGATGGGAACTGCAACTTTTGCAGTTTCAGTTTCTACATGTTTACCGATTGCGACTTCTCCCGTTTTACGGCGTGTTTTATTCGCAATTAGCCGCTCTTCGTACAATCTCAAGATTTGATGATTTTGCTCATTTATCCCGTACAAAGCAGGCTCATTTTCGTATGTGTATGCGTCACGTTCGTAAGTTGGTGTCGCCGTCGTTCTATAGCTTGTATCTACAGGTGTACCTGTTTCCAAAGTGGCGGTTGTATCTAGAGGTGTAGCAGCGTCTACAGTGCTAGTTTGATAGCTAGGATTGCGATATACTCCCCGCACTGTTTCTTCATAATCGTAATCAAGTGTGCGGCGCTCGTCGAATTCAGGTAAGTCTTCTGCTTGTTCTCTGGTTAGACCAATAGCATAGATGCGATCGCTGTTAAAATCAATACGAGAACGACCAACTGGTAATAATACTTTTTTACCAAAAATCCAGAATCCTAAGTCAACGACTAGATAGCGAAAATGCCCTTCTTCATCAACTAACACATCACTAATCACGCCAATCTTTTCGTTAGTTACCTCTGTATAGACACCAAGTCCTTTAATATCATTACCTTGAAAAGTATCTTGGTAATCAGAATCGAAATCTTCTAATTTGTAAAGACTCATTATATTCTACCTCTGACAGTATCATGTTTTCTCCTACTAAATTAATATATAAAATTATTAACTAATATACCTCCTACCACCGACTGAATTAGCTCAATCAAGTTTTATCTAAAGTAAGAGAAACGCTTATAAATCTCAAAGGATGAATGCTGAAGGGTGAAGTGATAACTTATCTGCATAGACCTCACCCTTTAGTGAGAAAAATTTGGTTTTTTGATATCTATACCCTATCTCTGAATGTGTGAAGTAATTTTCCACTTCACACTTCACACTTCATATTTCAGCCTTCAGTTCTAGTCTCATTCACATGCAATTCGCCTGCTGTATCAATATCTAACTCTTCTCGACGAATTGTATCTTGGGCTTCTACTGTGTCCCGATCTACAACTTTCCTAACTCGCACTTCCTCACGCACAAACGCTTCTTTATGTATTTCCGGCGTTTCTTCGTATACTTCTATACGTGCTACTTGTCCATCTTGAAATTTAGCTTCGTTCGGATCTACAACTGTTCCTGCTGCTGTTGAGGGAACTCGTTCAATCACAACACGTTCTTTTTGAATAGGTATAGAAACATGTGCAGTTTCTGTTTCAACATGCTTGCTAACCGCTACTTCCCCGGTTTTAATTCGGTGCTTACTAGCAATTAAGCGTTCTTCATACAGTCTTAGGGTTTGATGATATTGCTCATTCAAATCGTATAAATTTGGTTCTTTTTGGTAACTGTATGTTTCGCGATCGTAAATTACATCACTGGTTGGAGAACGAAATACACTGCGTACACTTTCTTCATATTGGTCATCAACAATTGTGTCTTCTCTGTACTCAACTAAATTTTCTACTTGCTGTTTACTAAGTCCATCAACATAGACACGTTTTGCTGGATAATTGATGTGGGAAAGTCCAATTGGCAGTAGTATTTTCTTATTAAGAGAATCTACGCTGGTATCAATCACTAAATATCGAAAACGACCATTCTGATCAACTAAAGCGTCAGCAACAGAGCCAATCCTTGTTCCCCCTTCAGTGTACAATTCCAAACCTTTCACATCATCGCCACCAAAAGTTTCTCGGTAGTTCGGGTCAAATTGTTCGAGTTTGTAAAGAGGCATATGTTTGAAGCTGGTGAAAATATCTACTCATTAGGCTAAAGAGTATTGTTTGGTATTTCCTCCTGCTGGCGACTGAATTCAAGATAGATTTGGGAATAGGGCATTGGGGAGCCACTTGCTCCACTTGGGCATGGGGAGTTATTTCTCCCTCATCCTCCTCATCCTCCTCATCTCCCCTGCTCCCCTGCTCCCCTGCTCCCCTGCTCCCCTGCTCCCCTGCTCCCCTGCTCCCCTGCTCCCCTGCTCCCCTGCTCAATCACATGCGATCGCTTTATTCCCCAAATTTCTGGGCCCGAAACAGTCTCATACCATTGGCTGTCACCAGTAGGGAAGTTCCTGTATCTGCTAATACAGCAATTGCTAAGCCCACAAAACCAAAAGTACCTAGTAATAAAAATAGCCCTTTCGTCACTAGGGAAAAAATCACATTTTGTTGAATAACTGAGACTGTGCGGCGGCTTAAATTCACTGCGTAGCCAAGTCGTCTGAGGTCACTGCCTACTAAAACTACATCTGCTGTCTCTAAAGCAATATCAATTCCACCAAGGGCAAAACTGATATCTGCGGCAGCTAGGGCTGGTGCGTCGTTGATGCCATCACCCACCATCCCTACAACTCCAAAGCGCCGCAACTGCTGAATTGCTTGCAGCTTGTCTTCTGGTAAGAGTTCTGCTCGATAGTCTGTGATTTCTAGTTGTTGAGCAATCTGTTTGGCTACAGAAGTGCGATCGCCTGTTAACATGATCACTTTTCGCATTCCCAAGCGTTTCAACAATCGCACAGCCTCGCCAGCTTCTAGCCGCAAGCCATCTGCTAAGGCGACAACTCCTAATAATCTGTGGCTATTGCCTACCAATACTGTTGTTTGCCCTGAACTTTCAATTTCCGTTAACAAGGATTCGGCTGTTGTTGACATCACACAAAAGTCTGCAAATAACCGCCGATTTCCTACCAAGTAAAGATTTCCGTCCAATTGTGCGGCAACACCTTTACCAGGATAGGCTGTAAAATTCTCAACAGTTTTTAACTCTAATCCTTGTTCTTTAGCTGTGGCAACCATCGCTCTAGCTAAAGGATGTTCTGATTTTTGCTCTAATGAGGCGGCAATTAATAATACAAAATTACTATCCACTCCGCCCAAATCATAAATTTTTTGTACTACGGGTTCTCCTTGGGTTAAGGTTCCCGTTTTATCAAAAGCCAGGCTAGTCAGATGTCCAGCTGTCTCCAATGCATAACCCCCTTTGAATAAAACTCCCTGGCGAGTTGCTGCACCAATGGCGCTGACAATGGAAACTGGGGTAGAAATTACTAAGGCACAGGGACAGGCAATCACTAGCAAAACTAATGCCCGATAAAGCCAAACGTTAACAGGCTGAGCAAATACCAAAGGTGGAATTAAGAAAATAGCGATCGCACTCACAATTACTACAGGAGTATAAATTTCTGCAAATTTATCTACCCACAGCTGCGTGGGCGCACGGCTTGATTGCGCCTGTTCTACAAGATGAATAATTTTAGCAACCGTTGTGTCCCTAGCGGTGTGGGTAACTTTGACTTCTAAAAAACCTGTTTGATTCAAAGTACCAGCAAAAACACTATCTCCAGGTGCTTTATCTTCTGGAATTGATTCTCCGGTAATCGGCGACTGGTCAATGGTACTCATCCCTGAAACAACTACGCCATCTAGCGCCACACGCTGTCCCGGTCGAATGGTCAAAATTTCCCCTACTCCAACACTCTCAACAGCAACTGTAACTTCTTGATGATTGCGCTTCACAGTCGCAGTGGATGGAGTCAAATCCATCAAGTTACGAATTGCATTACGAGTACGACCAAATGTAAAAACTTGCAGCGTTGTACCCAAGGAGAACAAAAAAACCACCAGTGCGGCTTCAAACCAATCTCCTAAAATCACTGCCCCAATCACGGAAATGGTCATCAGCAGATTCATATCTGCACGGCGCAAACGCAACTCAAATAAACCTGCCCGTGCAATGGGATAGCCAGCAACGATTATACCGATACCATAAAAAGCCCTCGCGAGCCAAATGGGTAGCGCTAAATACTGAGCGAGTAAGCCGAAAACTAACCCTATGCCCGCCAGAATCACGCTTTGTCCTCGACGGTTAGTAATCCAGAAATTCCAATTTGTAACAACAGTATTTTGAGTTTGTAATAACTTCTCCCCAACTTCCCCTGCTCCCCCGCCCCCCTGCTCCCCTGCATGATCATGGTCATGGTCGCAAGAGTGACTATTTTCTACCTGTAGCATTTTTCCAGGAGCAACATCAACCGTATAGCCCAAAACAGTGATGCGGTTGCTGATTTCTGCTTCACTTAACAGATGCGAGTCGTAGGAAACCTTTACTTGACCTGTGGCAAAACTCACTGAAGCTGACATCACACCGCTTAACTGCTGCAAACTGGCTTCAATTGTCTTGGCACAACTGCCACAATCCATACCACCGACTTGCAATGTTTGAGTTTTAAGGGAATTGCTGTGAGTCATGGCAACTCTACTAAAAAGGCTAAAAATTTAACTGCCAGTATTCTAATACAATAATTGAACAGTTATTCAATTGTTCAGAAAGTATAACATTAGGTAGTATTGAGATTAATAACCATTACCCATACGCACCGAGATGAATAAGCACAAGTTAGACAACAGCAATAATGCTGTTACACCCAACTGTGGAAACTATGTAGTGAATTTAGAGAATGTGCGTTCATCGCGATCGCAAATTTTAGCCACTGCAAAAGCACAGCAGATGGCAGAAATCTTGAGTTTACTAGCAGATACGAATCGCTTACGCCTGATATCAGCGTTGGCTGTTCAGGAGTTGTGTGTTTGCGATCTAGCAGCCTTAACAAAAATGAGTGAATCAGCTGTTTGCCATCAACTACGCTTATTGAAAGCGATGCGTTTAGTCAGCTATCGGCGAGAAGGTCGCAAAGTCTATTACAGCTTGGCTGACAGTCACATTACCAACCTGTACTACCTTTTAGTAGAACATTTGAACGAGTCAGATAATGAAATTTTGACCTAGAACTCATATTTGCCCCATGTGCAACTATGTAGAAGATAGAGATATCAACGCTGCTATTAACATCTTGCAGAAAGGACTAAGTACGGTCGGGCAGACCGGATCTTATAAGCTTGGGGAGTTCGATCCTCTAGCTCCATTGGAGCAATCCTGTGGGGTTACGATTGGACTGTGAACCAAGAATCCCCCGCGTTCACGCGTGGGGAGTGTCAAGGCAGTAAAAGCAAATAAAATTGCAGAAATGGCCCCGACCATAAGGCCGAGACCACTTCTGATACACCCCTTGCACAATGAAAAATATACCAGTATTAAGACACATATAGATGCCAAATTGCCAAAATCCTGTTATGTGGACGACACAGCGTTTTGCAATTGATTAAAGCACATTACTGATGGCAGGGGGATGGGGGAGATGGGGAGATGGGGAGATGAGGGGGATGGGGGAGATGAGGGGGATGAGGGAGATGAGGGAGATGAGGGGGATGGGGGAGATAATTTTTCACTCCTAACTCCAAACTGCAAACTCCTAACTCCTAACTCCTAACTCCTAACTATTCACCAGAAAGTAGTATACTTTTCTCGGCTCTGGTATTGCCTAGACAAAAAATTCGTTTAAAAATCAGCAATTTTGGATCTGTTGTCATGTTAAATCCAGTCACTACAATCAGCATCTTTCAAAAACAAACCAATCCACAAGAATTTGCAGCCGGTCAGGTCATCTTTGAAGAAGGACAACCTGGTGATTTTATGTTTGGCATCGTCGAAGGAAAGGTAAATATATTAATCAATGGCAAAGTTGTTGAAACAATTGAGCCAGGCGAAGTTTTTGGTACGGGAGTGCTTGTAGGCGTAAAAAAAAGAACATATACAGCGATCGCTAAAACTGATTGCAAACTTGCCTTCCTTGATGAAAAAAGGTTTCTATTCGCCGTTCAGGAAACACCAATGTTTGCTCTAAATGTCATCAAAAATTACTCCGAACGCCTGAGCCGTTTGCAGCATATGGTTTAAAACATCTCACACCAATTAGTGCAGGGGAACTTTCGCTTGACTCCCAAAAATTGCTGAAATAAAAATGGGATAGGCAAATTGCCCATCCCACAAATCAAAATTTCCAGATTAAGTTATAACTTTAGCCTACCGTTGGTTCAGTAGACATCTAACGTTAACTCAAGTACCAGTAGTCCAAGAATTGGTGTACTCAATTTGGTCTGCTGTGAGGCTATCAATGCTAATTCCAATTGCTTGTAACTTGAGTCGAGCAATTTCTTGATCTACCTCAGTGGGAATTGAATGCAAACCAGGTTCCAACTTACCTTTATTCTTCACTAAGAATTCAACAGCTAAAGCTTGGTTGGCAAAGCTCATATCCATTACTGCACTGGGATGTCCTTCCGCAGCAGCAAGGTTTACCAAGCGTCCTTCACCTAGAACGATGACTGATTTGCCGTTTACTAGCTGATACTCTTCAGTAAAAGGACGTACTTGCTTGATTTCCTTAGCTTGACTAGCCAGGTATTTCAGGTCAAGTTCAATATCAAAGTGACCAGAGTTACAAACGATCGCGCCGTCTTTCATCACATCGAAATGTTCAGCGCGAATAACGTGTTTGTTACCTGTAACTGTGATGAACAAATCACCTTGGGATGCGGCTTCTATCATTGGTAGCACGCGGAAACCATCCATCACAGCTTCAATTGCTTTGATGGGGTCGATTTCGGTGACAATCACGTTAGCACCAAGACCCCGCGCCCGCAATGCTGTACCTTTACCGCACCAGCCATAACCAGCTACAACAATGTTTTTACCAGCCAACAAGATATTTGTAGCGCGGATAATGCCATCTAGGGTTGATTGCCCTGTACCATAGCGATTATCAAAAAAGTGCTTGGTGTCTGCGTCGTTGACATTGACGGCGGGGAAGGTGAGAACGCCATCTTTGAGCATGGCGCGGAGGCGGACAATTCCCGTCGTAGTTTCTTCGGTGGTACCAATCAAATCAGGGATTTGATGTTGGCGTTCTTGAATTAGGGTAGCTACCACATCGCTACCATCATCAATAATGATGTTGGGGCGGTGATCTAAGGC